>CAMZLA010000086.1 GCA_947311665.1 uncultured Candidatus Altimarinota bacterium
ACAACACTAAGACAGCTTAAAATCTATATTGACTTTACAGAAGATGCCAATGCCATAAAGCTACATCAACATCTAAGAGACTCTTTACGCTACCTAAAGGCTTAAAGTTGGAGTCCTATTTTGACTCCAACTCCTCTATTTTTTTCAATAAAAACTCAACTCCTCTTTGCGATTTAAAGCCTCAACAATCTCCCTAAAAATAGGTTTCATAATCTCACTATGTTTAATCTTTTTACCAATACCATTCTCCTTATGTACCATAATAACAAAACTGTATGGTTTACCTTTAACTGTAATTGCACCTACTACCCATTTACTTTGAGTTAAATGTTCTCCATTTAAAATCTTCTTATCTGTTGTTCCACTCTTCATAAATAGGGGTTTAAAACCCTTAATATCGCCAAAACTTCTCAAAGTTCCATAGTTTGCATCTAATGGTTCTTTTAGAAGTTTTTTCATATAGGTTTTTGTATTGGCATCAAACATTTTTCTTATATCTTGCTCTATACTTTTTGAATAAGGAAAGTCTATCTCTTTACCTTTTATGAGTGTTGAGTCTTTGATAACTTTGTATTTTATCGACTTTGTAATATGAACCTCACTATATTCTCTTTTAGTATAAAGTAGATGTGTCAACTTGTGAATTGCTTTTTGTAGATTTAATGGAGAGCTATTGGTTAATCCAAAACTCATCTCATATTTTATTGAACTATTATTATCTCTTGATAGATTAAAGCTTTTGTATATATGCTCTAGTTTTTTGTCAGCAATACTATCCTCTATCACGGTAATCTCTCTGTTATTTTTGATAATATATTTCTCAAAAGCAGACATCATTGGTAGGTTTTTGGACTGTCCGAATATCTGTTGTGCCGAATAGACATTTAGTTCTTGGTTATCTTTACACTCCCCACCAATAGAACCATCTGAATTATGTAAACCCCTAAAAGGTTCATTACAGTAAAAATAATCATATTTATCACCTCTATTTCCCAATGCAATCGCCTCAAAAACTTTGGAGATACTTCCTATTCTTCTCTTTAACCGAGTATCTCCTCTTTTATAAATATCTTTAATCTCCCCTTTCTCATTGACCACACTTATCCATATATTAGCTTGTTTCTTATCCTCTGTATTGTTACCATCCAAGTCAACATAAAGACGCTCTCCTATACCCTCTTCTACTTTGTGTAAAGCCTTATCTATCCTATCTTTAAAAATAATATTTTTTGGAACATCTACGGTCATTTTTGCCTCTATAATTAGATGATTATTATATTTCTTTCTGTATTTATCAAGTTCACTTTGCAAGATAGAAGCAGAGGTGCTTGCCCACTCCCAAATTCGGTTATTTGGGTTTCCAATAATCGCCATACCTTTGGCATCCTCCTGTTGCATATCATGATAGAAAGCAAAAGGAACTCTTGGTTTTTTAGGACAGGTCCAATTATCTATCTCTTTAGTAAGTTTATCTATTTTGCTCTGTTTATCTTTAAAAAAGTTTAAAATATCAAGTTTTGCACCATTTTTGATACGCTTACACTTTACTTCATTAATTTCACCCTGAAAATAGTAGGTATACTTATACATCGAACTCAATAGAACCTGCTCATACTCACTTAGATTTTTGGGTTTCTTCCCAAACAGAACAGCCGAAACACTCTCTATCCCATAAACACTTCCTGCTGATACTAAATATGGAGAGTACATCAAAACCCATCGTTTAAAATCCTCTCCATCATTGTCTCTAAGGTTATGATAGAAGGTCTTTGCAAGGTCAAGCTCTTCTATTTTTCTGTGTAAAGTATTTACTACCCTATAAGATGAATATTTGTTAAAGAAATCTTGTCCATAAAAATTTTTTACCAACTGTTGAGATAGCGAACTTCCTCCTCTGTGATGTATAATAGCATTGATAGGTACACCCACAGGGTCAACCCCATTAAAAGAGCGATAGTTTTTCAAAATACCCAATAGCCCTGTTTTATTATTTTCAAAATCCAGATATTGTTCCTCTCTTGACTTTAAAATATCCCAATAGAGTTTGGGAACATATTCCACATAAAATGTCCCCTTGTTGCTCTTTTCTAATTTTTTATTAAATATACCACCAATCATTTTGTCTGTAACATCATAGACTTTTGTTGGGATTTGAGTAATATGTTTGGGAAATATCTCATTCTCCCACTTCTCTTGGTCAGGCTCTCCTATGATAAGATATAGATACCCAAATAGCATCAACGGAATAAAAATAATAATAGCTTTGATTAATGTATTTTTATTTTTTAAGAAATCAAAAAATAGTTTTGCTATCCAAATAGGTAGACTAGCTAACCAAAGTATAAAGAAGATAATTAATATCCATTCACTATTGACATAGGGATATTTTAATTTAAACTTCCATATCTCCTCTCTTATTATGCTTCTAATATGATAACTATACACTATAAATTCCTTTCTGAATATTTTGCAAAATAACTTTATCAAATTTATTTTTATCAACTTTATAGATTTGAAAACTATCATTTGGATATAGTTTTTGTAACGATTCAGTAAAATAAGGAATCAGATTCTCAGCTTTCAGATCATTCACATACAACTCTGCTAGTTTATATTGTTGCATATAGAGCAAAAGTTGTTTTAACTGGTCTATCTTTTTATTAGATATTTTATAGGGTATAGCAATAAAAAGGCTATTTCTTGTCTGTGCAAGATAAGGGTTTATCTTTTCTAGGAGTTCCGTAGAGTATTTTCCATTTATAATATTTGTCATGATACTTAAATATAGAAAGTCATCTTTTGGCTCTTTGGCATAAAGGGCAATACATAAAATAAGGAAATCAATTAAAAATCCTGCCGATACGGCTCTAATATCATCATAAGTAATATCGTCATAATTTTTTACATCCTTTACATCTTTAATTGTGTAAGCTGGATTAAAAATAGCTATCAAGACACCTGTTGTTCTTGCAAAAAGAGTATTTTTATCATTAATATTAAAAAAGTGAAGCTCCTTTACTGGCTGAAGTGCTTTTAATCTTTCTAGAACTCTCTTTGCTCCAATTGTAAACTCTTTGTCTATACAAGACTCCACAGAACTATTTTGTGTTCTTTTGTTAATCACATTAATATGCTTTCGGTTAACTCCACTTCGTCTATTAATCATAATTTCTAGGTCTTTTAATATTGGGTTTTGAAAAAAGTTAATATTTATTTTTTGAACCATATCATTAACTTCTCGATTAAATTTAATCACATCCTTCTTTGGGTCAAAATTTTTAATATAATTCGACACATCCTTTACTTTAAAATTTAGTTCTTGTTGTAGCTGTTGAATATTTTTGGAGTATTGCATGGTGTATTTTGCATCATCTTCTCGTAGCCATGTTAAAGGTCCATCTCCAGGAATTGCCATTCCTCCACAAGTTCCTCCGTAGCGTTTCTCTCTACTAGAAGTAACAGCAGAGTAATTTGAGAGTTTAGTAAGACTGCTTTCCATTTTAGAAAATGAATTACTCGCTGTAAGTAGATGTTTTTTTAATACATTCAATTGTATCTCTGAGCTTCGTTTGGCATAGTTTTCAGCAGAGAAATTTTCATACCAAAAAGCAAAACTAAAACTGACACTCACCGTCAGTGTAATGATATAGACAATAAGCAACATGGTGGCTTTTGTCCAATATTTAGATAAAATATCTTTAAGATAAAAGTTATTTATACTAAAGACGAGAGCAAACTGTAATATTCCAACCAATAACATTGTAAATGCTATAAAAATAGGATTTTTAGTTCCACTACCCAAAAGATTTATTAAACCTGTATAACTGGTATAAAATGATATAAGTGAAAATATAAATATCATAAATGTCAAGGTTCTTTTGTTCTTCTTTTTATTGAGTGGGGTTGTGGTATTCTTCTTCATCCTATTCCTTTGTCTTGCTTATATATATAATTATAAAAATATTTTTTAGGATTTATTGGATTTTAATAAATTTGTTAAAAAAAATAACTATACTAAATAAGATTTTAACTAAATTGAAATATAACAATTGAAAATTGGATTTTTTGGAAAAATAATTAAAAGGCTCAAGGAGAGATTACATAGTTATTGAGTTTGAAGATGATAAGAATGCTATGGTATTTTATGAGTTTTTGGAAGAGATTTAACCGACATTCATCACCCATAAAACCTTAAACTAATATAAGTCGCCTAAACTACTTTAAAGTAAGGTTGGAGTCCTATTTTGACTCCAACTCCTCTATTTTTTTCAACAACCACTCAACATTACCAACACCTCTAAATGGTAACAGAATCTCTTTTGCCTCTTTTAGATTCTCTTTTGGATAGTTAAAAAAATAAACTCCCATCACTAAACTTTTTGCATAATCTAAACCAAAGGCAGAGGGGTTTGCTTTAGCTAAGGCTCGATATAGCGTTAATGCCTCCTTATAGTGCTTAAATGCCTCTTGGTTTTGGTTGAGTTTATCCTCTAAATTGGCTAAGTTGTTAAGGGTTGTTGCTCTGTGAGAAGTTGAGAGTTTTAATTTTAAGATGCGATTGTAGATGGCTTCTGATTTTTTAAGTTGGTTTTGTCTCTGTAAAAAGTTAGCATACTCTAAACCATTTTCATAATCAAAAAACTCATCTATCGCTTTTTGAAAGCTTCTATCTGCCTTTTTGTGTTGATTTTTTTC
>CAMZLA010000087.1 GCA_947311665.1 uncultured Candidatus Altimarinota bacterium
ATGAAGTTTTAATTCTTTTTTTTTCATTGATATTGAAGATATATATTTTGTTCGCGATCAAAATCAAAAGTTTTTTCACTCTTTTCATTTTTTGAAAATTGACAATTTTTAAGAATTTCTACTTCCTTATGTACTTTTTTTGTAAAATAAAAAACTTACAAATGTTTAAAAAATATCATCTAAAATATCCTTCTCTAGCATTGATAAATTAAAAACAAAATCATTATGATTATATGTTTCTTCGAGTGGTCGTTTTGCAGTATGCCACCCTTGACCATCAGTTATCCAAATAAAATCAATATTTTGCTCTCTTAATTCATTTTGTAAACTTTTAAACTCTCCACAAACGGCTTTAAGTTTTGATCCACCTCCATTATAAAAATTTGTTTCCACTAGCTTTAGCTCATCTTTTTCAGAATTATAAATAGCAAAATCAAAACTTCTTGCTGATTTATCTACTTTTATTGTTTTGTTCCATTTTTCTTGAATTGCTTTTGGAGTTGCCTGTGCGAGATATTCAAATCCTTTTTTCTCACAAAACTCTGCTATAAATTTTTCTACAATAGTTTCCATAAAGGTTCTTCCTCTGCTTATTCTTCCTTTACTATCAAGCCCTACCTCTACTCCGTAAATATAATCTACTAAATTTTTTACTCCGTCTTTTTGGAATAAATTTTGCAACCCTGTTTTTTGTAAAAATGTAAAATATTTTTTACTCAATTCTGCTGAATATTCAATTTTTTCAGAAAAATCAAAAAATTCAGAAGTTTTTGTTTCTACATTATAAATTTCTAAATTTTTTTCTCGTACAGCTAAAAGAATAGGAAATGCTTTTATAATTTTAGGATTTTCTTGAAACAGAATATCAAATTCTTTTTCTAAATTTTCTTTTCCAAGTAAATAATTAAGACTATTTAAAGTTATTTCTAACTCATTTTTATTATGAAAAACTTTTTCCCAGTTGACAAAATATTCCCAAGTTTTAATTGAGTTTTTGAGGGTTGAGATGAAATGATTAAAATCTTTATGCATATAATTATAAAAAAAATGATTAATGTTGTTAGTAATTGTATTTTGAGAGAATCCAATATCTGTATATAAATATTGAGGAAGTTTTTTTAAAATATTAAAAATTCTATTTTCCCAATCAATTTGAGAATTTATTTTTTTCAAAATAATTCGAATAACAAAAATATATAAAGAGAGTTTTTTTTCTATTAAATTTCTAGTAAAATCAGGAGAAGAATTTGATTTTTTAATTTCTTTAAATCTGTTATTCCAGAGTCTATCATTATGAGCACAAGAATTTCTAATATCAATAAGTCCATTTATCCACGATTGAAAAACTTCTTCTTCTAAAAAAAATTGTTTTGAAATTTTTTCTCGATATTTAATGTTTAAATTTCTATAAATATTAACAATAGCTCCTAATGTAAGATGAGAAAACAAAACAAATGAAGAAGGATATTTATCATTCTGTAAAAGTTTTTTGGGAGTTATAATTTTTTCTCTTAAAAATTTTTTATGTTTTTCAAATCTTTCATCACTATTAGAAAAATTTTCTTTCTTAAAATACCACAAAGAATCATCCTCTCTTTCCATTACATTCACTATAACCGATCCAATAGAAATTTCTATCTCTTCAATAGCTTCAAAAAATAAAATTCTTAAATCTTTATCAATGTCATACAGGTTGATGATTTCAGAAAAATAAATATTATCTTGTTTTAAAAAAGGATATAAATATCCATTCATTTTAAAAAGACCGATAAACTTAAGACTTCTAATAAAATCATTAGTATTTTCAATACAAACTCCTTTTTCAGAAAAAAGGTTATATTCTTCTTCAAAGCCATTAAGATTAAGTTCTTTTGACAATTTATAGTAAAAATGATATTCTTATTGTGCTAGTACCCCTCGCGCTTAGCCTAGTGAGTTCCACTTTTTGTGAGTTCCACGAGTGATGCGTATCAAGAGGGGTCATTTTTTTTGTTTTTGAGATTGAATTCTTTGACTCGGTTTTTCACCAGATCTCACTGGTTCAGAATTTTTTTGAATACTCGGTTTTTCAACCCTTTTTATAGATTTTTTTTGACTAATTGACATATAAAAAATTTAAAGAATAAAATATTAAAAATAAAACTAATGATAAAACAAAACAAAAAATAGAAAAACCTACACACCACTTCCTAATAAGATTAGAACAATTTTTTTCACAATCCTTTTCTTTTTCGTCCCAACACTTTATTTCTTCTTGAAATGCATTTGCTGAAAAATAAAAGCTAAACAATATTGTAAAAAGAGATAATAATGAGCAAATCCAAGATACAATTAATAACTCTTTATACTCAACAATATCTATATACTTTGAAAAGGCAATTGATAGCGTAAAAACTCCTGATGCTAAAAAAATCAGATTTTGAGAAAACTTTGACTCTTGTTTGTGATTTTCTCCTCTTAAATAAGACCTATGATTATTGAAAAATTCAATATCAAGTTTTTCTAAATCCGTTAATTTACCACTATTTTTCCCCATAATAAAGCCTAATAATTAACAACAACTACCTCCCCAACTTTCCCCCTCTTCCCACTCTTACTATTTATCGCTCACCCAGCCTGCACCGAATGGATTTTGAAATCTTTGTAGAGTTCGCGAATAATAGGAGTGTCAGAATTGGAAAGCATTACAAAACAACCACGATCAGAAAGTTCAGAAAAAACATCTCGTAACTCTTCTTGTTGCTTGAGTCCAAAGCCTTCTTTGGTATAACTCGTAAAACTTGAAGTTGGATTTAGCGGAACATAGGGCGGATCGAAATAGAGAAAATCTCCTTTTTTGGCGTGTTTCAAAACTTCTTCGTATCCTCTATGAAAAATTTTTGTATTCTCCAAAACCTTACTCACATTTCGTAAATTTTCTGCATCACAAATTAAAGGATTTTTATAACTTCCAAAAGGAGTATTAAATCCTCCTTTTTGATTCACTCGATATAACCCATTAAAACAAGTTCTATTCAAAAAAATAAATCGTGAAGCTCGTTCAATATCCGTCATTTGAAGAGGATCTTGTTTTCGGACTTCTAAAAAATAATTTTTTTCATATTTATGCTTTTGCAGACTTTCAATCAATTCTTCTACATTCTTTTGAATGACTTGATATGCTGTTATCAACTCAAAATTCATATCAGAAATTTCTGAATGAAACGGCTGGAGATCAAAAAAAACTGCTCCCCCACCTACAAAAGGTTCAAAATAAGTATTATTTTGTACATCAAAATTTTCTGGTGGCAAATAAATTCCTCGTAATTGTTTTACAAGTTGCCGTTTTCCTCCTACCCATTTCACAAATGGTTTTGCTTTTGCTTCTGGGGTATTTTCTATAAAATTTTTCAAAAAATCTTTATCATGAAAATCTCTTCCAGAAGAAATAATCCCTTTATATTCCCAGCTTTTCAATTTAATAGTAGAAAA
>CAMZLA010000088.1 GCA_947311665.1 uncultured Candidatus Altimarinota bacterium
AGTAATCAGCGTAGTAAGATAAACTTTACCATTGATAACTTTTAAAAAAATAAAAATTAATAAAATTTTTCTACAATTCTACAAATTCTTTTTTCTTTCCATCTTTTCTGTCTACAACAAGCCATTGTAATGCTGCACGAATAGCCATTCCATTTTCTACTTGTTCTAAAATTTTAGATCTTTCATCTAAATTTACAAGAGCTGAATGCATATCAATATCTCGAATAACAGGACCTGGATGCATTAAAATAGCATTTTCATCCGCAAGAGAAAGTCTTTCATTTGTAATTCCAAATGTTTTAGAATATTCTCGTAATGAGGGAATAAAGCCTTTACTTCCTCGTTCTTCTTGCACTCGTAATACATATACAACATCAGCATTATTCACTGCTTGTTCAATATTTGTAAAATGTTGTGCATGAAATACTTCTTCCATATTTTCTGGAACAAAAGTTTTGGGACATGCTACTCGGATTTTTCCACCCATTTTTTTGAGAATGCGTGCTAATGAACCAAAAACACGAGAATGAAGAATATCTCCAACAATTGTAATAATTTTCCCTTCTATTGAACCGTGATGATCAATAATTGTTTTCACATCAAGCAGAGCCTGTGAAGGGTGTTCATGTGTTCCATCTCCAGCATTGAGGACTGGGCATGAAACATTCTTTGCCATTTGAAAAGGAATTCCTGAATAATTACTTCGCATTACAATTGCTTGTGCTCCATATGCAGAAATTGTTTCTGTTGTATCTATTAAACTCTCTCCTTTTTTTACACTCGATGAACTTCCAGACATGTTTATAGTATCGGCTCCTAAATGTTTTCCTGCCATTTCAAAACTCATTTTTGTTCGTGTAGAATTTTCATAAAATGCATTTACAATAGTTTTTCCCTTTAAAAGAGAAAGCTTTTCTGTTCCTGATTTTTTCATTTCTTCTGCAATTTCTAAAATAAGATGAATATCCTCTATTGATAAATCATCTATAGAAACAATATCGAGACATGAAAGATCTCTATTGTTTCGTATCTGTATTAATTTTTTTTCTCTTTCTTGAGCATTCATAATGTAAAAAAGTAAAAAATAGTTTTTCATAATCTACTCTTTTTTTTTCTATTCTTCAACATGTTTTTTTGTTATAGTTCGTTATGATATATTCTTCTTTTAAAAAAAAATATGACAAAAGAAATGCCAACAATGCAACAATTACAATCTCTCTGCAAACGAAGAGGGTTTGTTTCTCAGGGATCGGAAATTTATGGAGGTTTTGGGAATACATATTCATATGGACCATATGGTTCGCAAATGAAAAAAAATATTAAAGATTTATGGTGGGAAAATTTTGTAGAAAAAAGACAAGATATGATGGGAATAGATGGTGATATTTTTATGCATCCTCGTACATGGGAAGCCAGTGGGCATGTGGGAGGATTTAATGATCAGCTTATAGATTGTAAAGAATGCAAGAGTAGAATTCGTGCAGATCATCTTGTTGAAGATGCATTATATCTCGATTGTGAAGGGAAAACAGACGAAGAAGTTACCAAAATTATAAAAGATAATAATCTCGCATGTCCAAAATGTAAGAGTGTAAATCTTACTGATGTACGAAAATTTAATCTGATGTTTCAGGCTCCATTGAGTAAAACTGGTGGAGACGATTTTGTATATTTACGACCAGAAACAGCTCAGGCAATTTTCCTTGAATTTAAAAATGTTATAGATAATTCTCGAGCGCGAGTTCCTTTTGGTCTGGCACAAATTGGGAAAGCCTTCAGAAATGAAATCACTCCTGGAAATTTTATTTTTCGACAATTGGAGTTTGAACAAATGGAAATAGAATATTTTTTTTCTCCTCCAAAAAATTGGGAAGAAAATAAAGAAGACCTCATGAAAAAAGGACATATTGATGAATGGGATACAGAATCACGAGACCATGTTAATCATCAGTTTGATGCTTGGGCAAAAGATATTGATGATTGGTGTGAAATGGTGGGGCTTGATAGTGAAAAATGTCATAAAGTTGAACATTTGGCAGAAAAATTATCACATTATTCAAAGCGAACATTTGATATTGAATTTGATTTTCCTTTTGGACAAAAAGAATTATATGGTTGTGCATATCGAACCGATTTTGATCTAACACAGCATCAGAAATTTTCTGGAAAAAAATTACAATATAGAGACCCGCAAACAAATGAAGTATATATTCCTCATGTTTTAGAGCCTACTTTTGGACTTGGGCGAACATTTTTGGCTATTCTTACATCAAGTTATGAAGAAGAAACTCTTGAAGATGGAACAACTCGAACAGTTCTTCATTTAAAACCTGCTATTGCACCTGTTAAAGTCGCAGTTCTTCCACTGATGAAAAAAGATGGATTACCAGAAATCTGCCAAAAAATAATAGAAACTCTTCAGCCTTTAGGTGTTTGTGAATATGATGATGGAGGACAAATTGGAAAACGGTATAGACGACAAGATGAAATTGGAACTCCTGCCTGCATAACAGTTGATTATGATACAAAGGAGGATGATGCAGTAACGGTGAGAGATAGAGATAGTATGAAGCAAGAGCGAATAAAAATTTCAGAGTTAAAAAAATATCTGGAAGATAATTATGGATTATAATTTTGAAAAAATTATAGCATTTAAAAAAACAAAAAACTCAGAAACAATCTGAGTTTTTTGTTTTTTAATATTTGTGAAAACACTATTTCTCTTTTTTTCTTCTTCATCTTCTTATTTTCTTTATTTTTTCCTTTTCTTCATCTGCTTGCTCTTTTTCGTCTTCCGCTTCTTTTTCTTCTTCCAATGTTTACTTCTATAGCTTCCTATTGTCTTTCTTTATTCTATATAACTCAAAAAATATTTTTGCCTATATTCATCAATTTTAAATTATTTCCTTTAAATCACATTACAAAGGCCATTCAGAGTTATTGTTGTTTAACACTATTTCAACCTTCCCGCCAAATTTTTTGCATTAGGGAAACCACTTTAGCTGACTGGAAATGTTAAAATCGCCTAGGAAAATATATACATATCACTCTTTTAACAACAACGCAAAATTATAGCCTGGTTAACAATTATGAATCATACAAGCGGTCCATTCACCTAGTATAGGCTACCTTAAAGGTGCGTCTACACTTGGAAGTGATTTGCTGAAGAACTTGCACAAGCGCTGTCGGAGACTGTTTACACTGAAAGCAAGAAAATGTAAGAG
>CAMZLA010000089.1 GCA_947311665.1 uncultured Candidatus Altimarinota bacterium
AGAAGCAAGTGCAAAAACAGAAGAAAAAATGACAGAAATTTATAAAGATTTTAAAAAATTCATAAAGCCTCAGAAAATTATTACAGATTATGAAATAGAAAATGAAATAATGACAAGAGGGGAGTTTACAGAATTATCGTTGTATATTTTGCAAATTTTACGACGAGAAGAAGAGTTTGAACCAACACAACAATTGAACGGGAAACAATATTCTGCATCACAAAGCGAACCGATAAACCCAGAAAATATTTTTCCAGAAATATTTGGGAAATAAGACTAGCGAACTAGAGAATAGAAAACTTTAGGAGGTGTTCCATTTTTTTTTATTTTATGCGATTCCAATAGCTTTTTTAAATGCCTGTGAATCATTGCATTAGACAATGCAAATTTATCCCTTATCTGTTTTACAGAAATGGGAGATGGTGAAGAAGCGATATAAATATAAATTTTTTCTCGAGTTGTCGTTTTCATTATTTTTTTATTCATAGTACATAGTATACAGCATACTATGTACTATGTACTATATACTATATACAAGAAAAAATTAGCAACAGTTTATAACGGCTTCTGCAACTCTATCCGCAACACCTTCATCAAAAACATTTGGTAAAATATTTTCAATATCTGGATTTTCTATACTTTCTGCAAGAGCATTGGCAACTGCCATATATATTTCTGGTGTAATTTCTTTTGCTCGCATTGCAAAAAGTCCCTTAAATAAGCCAGGAAAAGCCACCACATTATTTACTTGATTTGGAAAATCACTTCGCCCAGTTGCAACAATTTTTGCTCCTCCTTTTTTCGCATCGGCAGGAAAAATTTCTGGTGTTGGGTTTGCCATTGCAAAAACAATTGCATCGTCATTCATCGTTTCAATATCTGATGAAACTAATAAATCTCCTTTAGAAACTCCAAGAAAAACATCTGCATTGTGCAAAACATCTTTTAAACTTCCTTTTTCATCAGCTGATGAATTTTTTACAATTTCTTTTTTTGCATCATTAATATCAAGCCGATAAGAACCAATTACTCCTTTAGAATCACATAAAATAATGTTTTTCCCACCAGCCTTCATTATTAATTTTGCAATTGCAATTCCTGCCGCTCCTGCTCCAGACATTACAATTTTCACCTCTTCAATTTTTTTATTCACTACTTTGAGTGCATTTTTTAGTGCAGCAAGAACAACAATAGCTGTTCCATGTTGATCATCATGAAAAATAGGAATATGTAACCGTTCTTTCAATTTTTTCTCTATTTCAAAACATCGAGGAGCTGCAATATCTTCAAGATTTATTCCTCCAAAACTGGGAGCAAGACGAACTACTGTCTCTACAATTTCATCAACATCTGTTGTGTCCAAACACAAAGGGATAGCATCTACTCCACCAAAATGCTTAAACAATAAACATTTTCCTTCCATCACTGGCATTGCCGCTTCTGGACCAATATCTCCCAACCCCAAAACTGCGGTTCCATCGGTTACCACTGCAACAGTATTCCCACGACATGTATATGAAAAACTTTTTTCTTTATCTTCTGCAATAATCTTGCATGGTTCTGCTACACCCGGACTATAGGCTATTGATAAGTCATCGGTATTTTCTAGTGGAAATTTTGATGCTATTTCCCATTTTCCTTGATATTGTAAATGTTTTTCTGCTGATATTTTTGCGTAGTTCATGAGTTTTTTATAAATATTTTTTTAAAATTAATTCTTTTTTATTTCCCGCTTCATCAATAATTTTTTGATTCTCAGAAATTTCTGTTTCAATTTTTTCTATTTCAGAAACTATTTTTTGTTGGATTTTTGCATTTACAATTGGAACTTTTAGCTCATAAGCATCATTTCTATTTAATCCAGGAACTCCAACTCCTATGCTTAATTTTTCTAAATCTAAAGATTTTAAAAGATGAAATACAAATTTTAAATTTTCATTATTTTTTACTTGTACATAAAAAGTGGTATCAATTGGAAAACAATTTTTTTCAATATAATTTAATTTTCCAGCAGAACCTTTTCTACCAACAATAATAGCAGGGCTTTTTATTAAATATTTATTATGATATCCACTTATTCCATTTGACCCTATTACAGGAAATTCTCCTTTTAGTCGAAAGCTTTCAGGTAATGGTTTTCCATATTCTAAACTGAGAATATCTTCTAATTTCCCTTGTTTTTCAGGAGTAATATTTTCAATGATATTAGAAATTTCTTCTTTTTTTTCAATAATTTTTTCCTTAGAAATTCTCACATCACTATCCACTTTTTTACATTCATCAACTATTTTTTGTTGAATATTTGGAGAAGGTAGAGGGATTTTAATTTTATTTAAGTCTTCGCCATAAACATGAGGCTGTGCTTGCCCCCTTTGTAAAGCATATATTTCCTCTTGAATAGATTTCAGAAATTCAAAAATTAAGAATGTAGAAATTTTATTTTCATCTTTTGATATAATAGTATTACAATCTGAGGCAAAAATTGGAGAATCAAAATAACTTACAAAACCAGAATATGCTCCTGATGCACTTACCGTGATTACATTTCCCTCTCTATTCTTTTCATTATGAAAATATGCGACTTTTTGACCTCCTGCAATTACTGGATATTTTCCTTTTATAATAGTTGCAGAAGTTATTGATTTCCCTTTTTTAATATCTGTAATTTTTTCAAGCGAAATCAATTGCTCTGTTCCCCATACTTCACTATATTTAATCTTTTTTTTTACTACTGTGGAAACAGTTTTTTCAAAATCTACTCTATCAAAAGTGAGCATATCGATTAAATCAACTCTTGAAATATTTTTTTTCAAATCTTCATGTATTTCACGTTTTGGTTTATTTTCAAATGCTTCTAAAATATATGTACTGGCTTTTTCTGGATTATAAAATTGAGTATCATCGTATAAAGAAGTACATTCATCAACTGATTTACTTCTGTTTATTGCATGCAATCCTTCACCTCTTCTTCGTGTAGAAAATTCGTATCCCAAAAATTTTTTCTCTTCTTTTTTCTGTCCAGAATTTACCAACACTATTTCTTGCCCATAGGCTAAAACAAAATATAGAAGTTTTTCTTTTTCGATTTCTAGAATTTTTTCAAGTTTTTTTGCTTCTGTTTTATAAATTTTACTACTCAATTTTTTATTATATTCTATAAAAAAATCTGATTTTAAAATATTTTTATTTGGTTCTCCAGAAATTAAACTCTGATAATCCTCAAAATTTATAGAATTTTCATCTTCCTCAAAAATATGTGAAATATATTTTGAGAAAATATTTTCTGTTCCATTGATTGTTTTGTCATTTTGATCTTCAAAAAATCCAGAAATTTTTTCTTGTGTCGTTTTCCAAAAATAATCACTTCGTCGTCGCAAAAATAAAATAACCGTACTAGTTCCTGTTGCCATAAAAGTATTGCTCCCTAGCTCTGTAATAGCGATAATTTCAAAATATTTCAAAATTATTTCTCGTGCTTTGGTATAAATCCCTGTATTACTTAAAATGCTTGCAGGAAGAATTAATGCAGTAACCCCACCTTCATCTAAAAGTTGTTTTGTTCGTTCTACAAACAAGGCTTCAATTTCTGAACTTTGATCTGTTAAATTCTTATATAACTCAAAATCCTTTGAAAAAGTATCATTATGAGTATTTCCCTTAAACGCAGAAACTGAATAGGGAGGATTTGAAAGTACAAAATCGAATTGTCCGTTATTTTGAGGATTATCTTGCGTTTTATAATTTTTTGCACTCAATTTCCCTTTATATTTTTGAGATTTCTCAAAACTGTCTAATCCGTCTCCATGGATAACATTTGCCACTCCATCTCCGTGCAAATAACACCCTACCTTTGTTGTTTTCACTAGTCTATAATCTCGCTCAATTCCGTAAATATATTTATATGCCCATTCAAAAGGATTTGCTGCCCAAGAATCTATTCGTTTTTTTGTTTTTGGAGAATAATCAGAAGAATTTAATGTATCCAGAATATTTTGAATTTCTTCCATTGATTCTGTTAAGAAATGCCCACTTCCAGCTGCATAATCAATAATAGTTGGGAGCAAACTATCTCCTTCTCCTTTTTTTAATTTTTCTTTAATTTTTTCTACTAATGGAACCGATTTACAAACAAACCGTGCAATTGGCACTGGAGTAAAAAACTGACCAGACTCTTGTTTTAACCCTGTTGTTAATAACAATTCAAAGAACTCTCCCAAAAATGGTTGTTTCTTATTATATCGAAATTTAAATTTCTGAAGAAGCTCAACAACCTCTCTTAAAACAATATTATTTTCTAAAAAAGTTTCTTCATCAAAAACATCTTTTATAGCAAATTCATTATTTTTTTGAAGCCTAACTTTTGTAATTTCTCCTAAAATAGATTTTCTATCTTCTTCCTTTAAATAACTATATTTATTATTAAATTCATCATCAGAAAGATCTGAAACTGATTTATCTAAAAATTCTTTCATCGCTTTTCTGTATAAATCAGAAAGTCGTTTTTGAAAACTTACCGCGTCATCTTCCCCTATTTTCCATTGAAAATCTAATTCATCTGATTTGTTTCTGTCTTCATCTTTTACTTTACATAAAAATAGCGTAAAAATTTTATTAAATGCATTTCCTTTATCAGAGACAGCATTATGTCGCAAAATTTCTAAAAATCTATTAAAAATAAAAGAACTATCTTCTTGTTTAATATTTTTTAAATCTTGCATTTGCAATGCGCGACTTTCAAAATTATATGCATTTACCCATGCTTCAAACACCCCATTATCTTTTGTTTGCTTGCTCCACCTTTCAAATAAATCTTTTATATTTGCCGTTTCTCTATACGATTCATCAATAACAACAATTTCATTTCTATACTCAATTTTATTATTTTTTGCATCAAATTGAGAAGCATACAATACTAAAAATTCAGCATTTTTATCATTTTGAAAATATGTAAAAAGCTGTCCTCCATTTTTTTCTAAATTTTTAAACTCTTTTTCAAACTCAGATCCCCAAGTTTTACATTCGATCATCAAAAAAGTTTTTTCTTCTTTTTTAACACAAATATCAAGTCTTCCACTGTGACCATGCCCTGATGGAAATACTTTTTCTAAAACAATATCTTCTGGTTTATAGCCTTTTTCAATAAGTCTATCTACGCACTCTAATACCACTAAATCTTCTGATTTTGTAATATTTTGAAAATTATTTTCTCCAATAAATATTTTTTCCCCAAAATTTATTATCTTTTTTTCAAAATTTACTTCTAAAAAATAATCTTCATGATTTTTATATTTTTTTATAAAAATATCTGATGAATTTTCTTTAGGAAGAAAGCCAAGAATTTGTAAAAAAGATTTCATAAAAAAAAGTTGATATTACATATCAATAGAATATCAACTTTTCCCTATCAAATCTATATCTTCTAAAAGAAATTTGATTTTTTTAAGATAAATTCTATCTCACTGCCACCACTTCAATTTCAACTTTTGCCCCCAAAGGCAACTTTGCCACTTCAAAACAACTTCTGGCAGGATGAGTAATATCTCCTAAATATTCTGCATATTTTGCATTTACTTCCGCATAATCATTCAAATCATCAAGATAAATAATTACTTTTGCAATATTCGATTTTTCTAAATTTCCAGCTTTTAAAAGAGCATCAATATTTTTAAAAACTTGAGTTAATTCAGCATCTAAAGAATTATTTATAAATCCTCCATCTGGAGTTAATGCGACTTGACCAGAGAAAAAAACAATATTTCCGCAATCCATTGCTGGAGAATATGGAGCTGCTGGTTTTGCTGCATTTGCAGGATGAAGAGCTGTAAATTGAGACATAAAAAATAATAATAAGAGAATATAATTATTGAAAGTTTATCATTTTTTAATTTTTTATTGAAATATTTTCAAGCACTGTTTCAGCTCGCCAATATCCAATTGACCACTTGCAGAACTTTCATTTTTTTCTTGCGGTGCAAACATCATTTCTCCGCCCATTAAAGGAGTGAGAACTCGAGATATTTTCCCAATTTTTCCCATTGATATTGCAATATATTTTATATTTTTTCGTTCTAAATTTTCCGCAAGACGAATAATCGTCAATAAATCTTTATTATCTTTTGGCATGGCTGCTATCTTACAAATATTTGCTCCTCTATTTTGCATAAGCTGAACTCTATTTTTTAATGATGGAAAGGAAGGAGTTCCTTCAAAAAAATGAGCAGATAAAATAAGTTGAAAATGAAGATTTTGAATATCTTTTGTTCGTTTTAGTTCTTCAAAAAAAGCATAATTATTTTCTTCATCAAATTCATAATCGATATCTATATATTCTGCTTTTTTCAATGCAAGCATTCTGATGAGAGCTTTTTTATCTTTAATATTTCCAGAAAAATTTCCCTGTTCTTTTTCATCTTTTACAGTAAAAAGAAGAGGAATATTATTATTTTCTTTTTTATACTGAAAAATTTTTTCTATAATTTTTTCTGCTTCTTCATAATTTTCTTGCAAGTCATGGGGAAAAAATTCTCCCAACCAAATTTCTATAACATCTGAAATTGATGAATATTCTTTCATTTTTTGTTCCAGAATTTCTAAAGAATTTGTTTTTATAGGAATGCAAATTTTTGTCATGAGTTTTGTTATGAGGGTTGAAATATTTTGAAAAATAAAATTTGAAATTTTTACATTGCTTGTTCTTGGGTCTTTTGTTGTGCTTTTTCTCGCAATCGTTTATCTATTTCACTTTCCAGTTCTGCTTTTTTTCTTTGTCCTTCTGTTGATGAAGGTGTTGTTACTGGTTTTGGTGTTGCATAATTACTCCATGTCGGATTTGGACTAGGAGATGATTTTTTATCTTCTGTATCACTTGCATTACTATTTTCTTTTTTATTTTCTTTACTATCTTTTTTATCTTCTTCTTTATTCTCTTTTTTATTTTCTTTTTTATCACCTTTTTTCTCTCCTTTTTCTTTAATAATCACTTCATCTCCATCAAAAAGACTTCTATATTTTTCTATTACAATGAATTGATTTGGTCGAAGTCCTTTTAGAACAGGCACAACTCCTCTTTTTTCTTCTCCAATTTCAATTTCTTTTTTCACAAGATGGTACGGTGCTGTTTTATTTTTTTTATCTTTTTCAGCAAGAAAAATAGTCGGTGGATTTTGACTTATAAGAGCTGAAACAGGAATAAAAACTTGAGGTTTTTCTTTTGGTAATTGAATTTTTGCTGTTGCAAAAACATTTGCTGGAATATTTGATGTATTCGGGATTAAAATTTCAACTCGAACTCGTCGTGTTACTTTATCTGCTTCTGGATATACAATAGAAACTTTTCCAATGAAATCTTTTTCTATTCCATCAATTTTTACAATAGCTTTTTGTCCTTTTTTCAAAAGAAAACTTTCTTCAACAGAAACATTTGTAACCAATTCCAATGCTGAAAAATCTGAAATAATAAGTAATGGAGTTCCTGGTGAAACAGTATCTCCATCAAAAGCCAAAACTTTACTCACTGTTCCTGTAATTCCTGATAATATTGTAAGTTTTGATAAACTTAATGCTGCTTGATCCATTGCCGCTTGTGCTGAATCCATTTGTGCTAGTGCCGATTGAATAGAAAGTTCTCCTTGAATCTTTACAAGTTCCAATTGAGATTTCGCAAGAGATAGAGCATTTTTTGCATTTTTTTCTGCATTTTTTGCTGAAAGATATGCATTTTTTGCCGATAAAATATCTGAATCGATAGAAATATTTTGTGAATTTTGTGAATTTTTAGAAATTGCTAATTTTTCTTCATTTGCTAATAATTGTGCATCCATTACGGCAATTTGAATTTCTGCTTGAGAAATTTGTTGTGGACTTTGAATTTCAAAATCGGCAAGAGTTTGTTTTATTTGAGACAGAGACTGAAGATATTGTTCAATTTCTTTTTGTTGTTGTTCTATTGTTTGTTTCCACTGTGCAATTTGAGACAGAGACAATGTTTCTGAATTAACAGCATTTATTAATAATTTTTCTATTTTTCTTAATATTCCTCGAACCTGTTTTGCTTTTTTTTCTGTATCAGAAAGAAGAAATTTCATATCGTTTTTATCATCGGATGTATATGAATATTTTTCTATTCCAGAAAAACGAATTTCCAATTCTTCTAAAAGAGGACTTATTTTATTCCATTCATTTTGCGTTTCTTTCATTAAATTTCCAGAAGTTCCAGAAAGATACACTTCAAATGAATCGTTATCATGTTTTTTAAATTCTGAAGCTCCTAAAAGAGTATCGGCAAATGTCATATCTGACCGCAAAGGAATGAGTGTTTGAGAAATAATATTTGCCATATTTTCAATGATTTGAATTTCTGTTTGTTTTTGATTTTCAAGAATATCTGCATATGTTTTTTTTGCAAGTTCTTTATTCTTTTTAGCAATTTCCAATTCTTTTTCCGTTGATGAAGATTGTGCAATTGTTGTGTCTTTAGAATATTTTTCAGAATCTTTTATTTTTTCATATTTAATTTTTGCAGCATCGACCGCTATGCTAGCATTACTTATTGCAATTTCTGCATTTTTTACTCCTATTTGAGCTTTTTTAATATTTTGTGTAACCGATTTTTTTGTAAGGTTGAATGCTTTTTGTGTGTTTTGTAATGCAATTTGTGCCGATGAAAATGAAGCTTTTATCAAATTTGTTTGAGATTCAAGATTCATAACCGCTGTTCCTTCCGAGATCTTATCTCCTTCTTTTTTCAAAACTTTTGCAACAGTTCCTGTTACCTCTGATGCAATAGTAATTTCATCTTTTGCAGTAATAGTTCCAGACAAAGACAGTTCTGGAACAAAAGCTGTTCGTTTTGTTTTTTCTACCAAAACTTCTGGAATTTGAACAACAGGAGGAATTGTTTCTTCTGGTTCATCGGATGAAGAAAAAGGAAGAGAACACCCAGAAAAAAACAAAGCAGAAGCAAGTGTTATAGCAATAATTTTTTTTGAAATCATAATTTTTATATTATATCTTTACAATAATCTTTGTTATGCTATCAAGCAAAAAAAAATATGTAAACAATTTTTATCTATATTCATGATTACTTCTTGCACCCAATACCTTTCTTAAAAATTTTAATATTTGTAAATCCTGCCTGATATAAATCTTGTGCATGACTTTTACTCATAATTCCTTTTGAACAGAAAAATATATATGTTTTTGATGCATCTAAATTTTTAAATTTTTCATTTATTTCATAGAAAGGAATTTCTAAAACTTTATTTTTAGCAATTTCTTCAAATGGATTTTGGTTCGATGTTACTTCTTGCGGCTGTCGTAAATCTATAATTATATCATCTTTTTCTATAATGGAGGCTAGTGGAATTTCTCCTTCTTTCATCAGTTGCATTTCAGAAATTTTTTCTACTGTTTTATTCGCAACAGCATTTTCTATAAGATCATCAGATAAGTTTTTTTCTGTTTCGAGTACTGCTTCCAATTTTGCACATGTTGCAGGATTTTTAGAAATTACACCACAAAATTCTGGCATTTGAGCCGCAAAAATATCTGTTCCCAAATCTCGAGAAATTTTTATTATTTCATTTTTATTATATGTTAATAATGGACGAAACAGAGGTATTTCTTCCAAACTTTTTTCTATAACCGATAAATTTATAATGGTCTGACTGCTTACTTGTGCAATGCTTTCTCCTGTTACAATGGCAGCATATCGGAAATCTTTACACAATATTTCTGCTGCTCGCATCATACATCGTTTTAAAACAATAGTTCTATATCGCTGTTCAATATTTTCTATGAGTTCTTGCATCACTTTTTCAAAAGGAACAACAATCATGTTTGGATTATATCCTGCCGAACATTTTTCTGCTAAATATTTTGAAACCTGTTTTACTCCTTCTCTATGGTCATATCCTCCTAAATTGAAAAATAAAAAATCGGTTGGTGCTCCTTTTCTCATCATAAGAAATGAAGAAACTCCCGAATCGAACCCTCCAGAAATTAATGAAACAATGCGTTCTTCTGCTCCCATTGGCATTCCTCCCACTCCTTCGTGCCGTGTCGTGAGCAATGAAACAATATCATCTTTTACCTCTATTTGAACATTATAATCGAAATTTTTCATCTGTACTGATGTGTTTTCAATTCTACGCAAAATTCCTCCTCCTAAAAATCGAGCTAAATCATTTGATGTAAAGCCATGAATACCTCTTCGTTTTACACTCACACGAAACGATTTATTTTTTAAAAATGAAAGTCGTGGAACAATTTCTGCTAAAATTTCTTCAAAACTTCCTCGTGAAAAACTTTCTCGTTCCCAAAAAAAAGCTATTCCAGAAATAAATTGTAAACTTTCAATAACCATTGTTTTCTTTTCATCCGATGAATTTTTCAATTGAAGTTCAAGCCTATCATATTTTTTGTCTAAAATATAATCGCCTTTTTCCAAAAAAGTTTTCAATTGTGCATGAATATTTTGATCCAATCGACGAATTAAAGATTTTCGCACATAATCAGATTTTAATGTAATATCTGGTGAAAGTTTGATGAGAAGATGCATAGTAAAAAAA
>CAMZLA010000090.1 GCA_947311665.1 uncultured Candidatus Altimarinota bacterium
AGAGGAGAAACACAATTTTTTGTTTCTTTGGAAGATAGTTTAATGCGAATGTTTGGAAGTGATAAAATGGTGAGTCTGATGAATGCCATGAATATTCCAGATGATATGCCAATTGAAAATAGTTTTATTTCTAAAGGAATTGAAAATGCTCAAAAACGAGTAGAAGGAGCTCATTTCGATAGACGAAAACATGTATTACAATATGATAATGTGATGAATAAACAACGAGAAATTATTTATTCTAAACGACGAAAATTATTGAAAAATGCTTCTGTCGATGGAGAATTTTTAGAAATGATTCGTGATGAAGTTTCAAATCTTGTTGATGTCTATACTGCAAATAGAGAGAGTCATAAATGGGATGTGAAAGAAATTTTTGAAGATATTTCTTCATTTCATAAAGATGAAGAATTGTTTTCTTTTTCTGGTCTTAAAAAATGTGAAAGTACCGATGAAATGAAAGTTTTAGGAATAGAATTTTTAACAAATGCATATAACAAGAAAAAAGAAAAATTTCTCGATGCCGAAAGTTTGGAAAAAGCATTGCGACAAATTTCTTTACGAGTAATGGATACTCTTTTTGTTGAACATTTACAGTCTATGACACAGCTCAAAGAACAAGTTGCATTGCGAGCCTATGGACAGCGAGATCCGTTAATGGAGTATAAAAAAGAAGCATATCATCTTTTTACAAAACTTTTAGCAGAAATGAGAAAAGGAAGATTATCAACTTTTTTCCATATAGAAATTAGAACAGCAAATCCTGCTGCTCCTTTACCACCAGTAAGACAGGTTCAATTGCAAACAAATGAAAAAGAAATTGAAAAAAATTTAGAAAGTGAAAAACCTCAAACTCCAAAAATAAAAAATACTTCATCGGTTCAGGCAAAAAAAATAGTACTCACATCTACACCAGAACCAAAAACAAAACCGAAAAAAGGAATAACTATTATTAGAGCAGAAGATAATATTCAAACAAAAAAAGTAGGACGAAACGATGCGTGTCCTTGTGGAAGTGGGAAGAAATTTAAAAAATGTTGTGGGTAGGAAAGAAAAAATATGAGAGGAGATAAAAATTGGATTAATGGACATTTATAGGGTGCTATTTTGGAAATAAATTATTGAAAAGAGAGATAAAAATTTAAATTTTTATCTCTCTTTTTTATCTCTCTTTTTTATATCTGTTCTAGAATTTTTTTCACTTGTCCAATCGCTTTTCCTCTATGAGAAATTTTATTTTTTTCATCGGTTGAAAGTTCTGTAAATGTTTTTTGAAATCCTTGTGGAACAAAATATGAAGAAAGAGGAATTCCTTTTGTGAGAGGGACTGATGAATATTGAAGAATTGTTCCTTCACTTTTTCCAGAAAAAATATAAATTTCTTCAGGAGATAGAACAAGGCAAGCACTTGCAAAAAAACAAGCATTTCTGTTTGTTTCTTTTTCCATTCGTTGCAGAAAAAAATCTATCCATTCTTCATCACTGGCTTTTTCTCCTGCTCCCCATCGTCGTGTTTTAATTCCCAATTCTCCTTTCAATGCCTCTATTATAATTCCAGAATCTTCGGCAAGTGTGGGAAAATTTGTTTTATGAAAATAATATAATGCTTTTTGTAGTGCATTTTCTTGAAATGTTTCTCCTGTTTCATCGGGGTCAATAATTTTTTCTGGAATATCTGCTAGAGATATAAGTTTTATATTTTTTATTGTTCCTAAAAATTCTGATATTTCTTTCAGTTTTCCAGCATTTCCTGTTGCAATACAAAGTTTCATATTTTATCTATTTTAAAATTTTTTAAGAAAAAAGAGTGTTTCTTTTTATAGTATAGAAAACACTCTTATAAATCTCAATAATAAATATTAATAATAAATCAAATATTATCTTCTCTTTTTTTACCATCGTTTAGAAAACTTTTTAAATATTTCAAGAAGCGTAATTATCAATATAAATCCTCCACCAATCCAAATCCACAATTCATCAGGAAAGAGTTTAAATTGTAAAATTTCTGCCAGAGGAGAGATAACTGTTCCTACTGTTGCTGCAATTACCGTAACAATTGCACCAAAAACCCACCAATTAAAAGATTCAAACGAAAGTAATGGTTTATGAGTTCGTAAAGAAAAAATAACTGCCATTTCTAAGATAGAAAGGGAAACAAATGCAAAAGTTTGTGCTTCTGTAATATTTATTCCTTGAGACAAAGCCATAGAATAGAATGATAATACTGCTCCTGCAACAATAACTCCTAAAAATATAATAATTCCAAGACTTCCAGTAAAAAATCCTTCGTCTATTGGTCGAGGCTGTTTTTTCATTATTTCTTTTTCTGCTGGTTCTGTTGCCAAAGCAAGAGCAGGAAGAGAATCTGTTAAAAGATTTATGAAAAGAATATGAAGAGGAAGAAGTGGAATGGGGAGTTCTACCAAAAGTGCAACAAGAAGCACTAAAATTTCTGCAAAATTTGTTGAAAGAAGAAAGACTATAGATTTTTTAAGATTATCAAAAATCCGTCGTCCCTGTTCTACTCCTTTTACAATACTAGAATAATCATCATCTAGTAAAATAATATCTGAAGCAGAGCGTGCAACCGATGTTCCTACTTTCCCCATAGAAATTCCTATTTCGGCTTGTGTAATAGCAGGAGCATCGTTTACACCGTCTCCTGTCATAGCAACAATTTCTCCATTGGCTTGTAATGCTTTACAAATTTTTACTTTATCATGTGGAGAAACTCGTGCAAAAATAGAATATTTTTTTACCATTTCTTTCATTTCTTCATCGGAAATTTTTTCTAAATGTTCCCCTTCAATAACCTCACTTTCAATCCCTACTTGCGAAGCAATTGCTTTGGCAGTAATAGCGTGGTCTCCTGTTATCATCAATGTTCTAATTCCTGCTTTTTGTGCGAGAGAAATAGATTCTTTAACATTTTCTCGAGGAGGATCTTGAAGTCCCAGCAAGGCAATGAATGTTGCATATTGTTCATTTGGTTTTTGTGTTGCAAAAGCAAGAGTTCTCAGCCCTTTTTTTGCCATTTTCTCAGCCTGATGAATAATATTTTTTCGTTCATTTTCTTCACATTGCAAAGCAATAACTTCTGGAGCTCCTTTAATAAAAATAATTTTTTCTTCATCAATTACATGATGAGTATTCATAAATTTTGTTTCTGATGAAAACGGTGTTTCATCTATTCTTTCATATTTTATAGCAGAATGCTGTTTTGCAAATTGAAGCAATGCAATTTCTGTTGGGTCTCCAATATTTGGGAGAACTGCATCGTTACAGTTTTGGGCTATGGAAGAGATAATATTGTTTTTTTCTAATATTGATGAAAATTTTTGTTTTTCAATATTTGTTTCATTATAAAAAATTTCTTCAACAGACATTCTATTCTGTGTTATTGTTCCTGTTTTATCCGATGCAATAACAGTAATTCCTCCTAATGATTCAACTGATTTTAAATTTCGTACGAGTGCATTTTTTTTTGCCATAACAGAAACTCCAATAGCAAGAGATATTGTTAGAACAGCTGGAAGTCCTTCTGGAACAGCGGCAACTGCAAGTGCAATAGCGGTAAACAATGCATCTATCCAATGAATATTTCTCATTGTTGCTAATATAAAAACGATGACACACAATGCAATCATTCCTATTCCAATTTGTTTTGCAAGTTTTTCAAGTTTTCGTTGCATCGGAGAAACTGGTCGTTCTATCTGAGATATTAAATCTGCAATTTTCCCTATTTTCGTATCGAGTCCAATAGCAATTACGAGTCCTTTTGCTCTTCCAGAAAGCAATTCACTTCCTGAATATAAAATATTTTCTCCATTTTCCTTTTCATCAGTTCCAGAATTTTTATATACCGCACTCGATTCTCCAGTAAGCAATGATTCATTTACTTTACATTCAATAGACTCTATCAATCGAATATCAGCAGGAATTTTTTCTCCTTCTGATAAATGAATAATATCACCAGGGACAAGATTTTCTGTATGTATTTGAATAATATTCCCATCTCGTAATACTGATGAAAATTGAGGTTGAAGTGTTTTTAATGCTTCGAGTGTATTTTCAGCTTTCCATGCTTGAAAAAACCCTAAAAAACCATTAAAAATTAAAATAATAATAATAGCGAGAGGTTCTACTAAATCATGCATTTCAATATATCCATTTTCGAGAAAAGGGACAAGTAAAAGCATTGCAACTGCGAGAAGAAGAATGAAAACAAGAGGGCTAGAAAATTCATCAATGAGCATGTTTACCCATTGTGTTTTCTTTTTGGGCAATTCATTTTTCCCAAACGTTTCTTGTTTTTGTTCTGCTTCTTCAGCCGTTAAGCCGTTTTCTCGTGAAGAAAAAGCACTATAAAGTTGACCAATTGGGTCCATAAACATATTCATATGTATTTGTGTTTATATATTTTATCTATGTTTCATAAAATATTACTCTTTTTTCTTGCTTTTTGGCAAGAAAAGTATACTGATTTTTTTATGTAATGTTGTAAAATTATTTTTATTTTTTATTATAATTGAGGCTACATATGTAGAGAAAAGAAAGTTTTTATATTTAGATATTTTCTTTTTGCTATACCAATAATAAAAAAAGTCAAGATAATTCTTGTGGAAAGATATAAGAGAAATAAAAAAAATGAGATATACTTTTTTTAGAAACTTATTTTTTTCTAATCTAATTTTGTATGTCTAATATAACAGTTGTTCTGGGAAGTCAGTGGGGAGATGAAGGAAAAGGAAAGTTGGTTGATATATTGGGAGAAAATCATAGTGTGATTGTGAGAGCTGGTGGTGGAGCAAATGCTGGACATACTATTGTACGAGATGGTAAAAAATATGTATTTCATCTCTTACCATCGGGACTTTTAACAGAAGGAAATATTGGAGTAGTAGGAAATGGGTGTGTTGTAGATATTCATCAGTTATGTCTTGAAATAGATAATTTAGAAAAAAATGGATTATCGCTCGATGGAAGAATTTTTGTGAGTGATAGAGCACAAATTTTATTTCCATATCACATGGAAATAGATGGATTGCAAGAAGCACGACGAGGAGAAGAGGGTATTGGAACGACAAAAAGGGGAATTGGTCCGTGTTATGCCGATAAAATTTCTCGACAGGGAATTCGAGGACGAGATCTTTTAGACAGAAATATTTTTGAAAAAAAATTGATAGCAATATCTTCTCGTTTGAAATCTGTATATAATATAGAACTTAATATTGCTGATGAATTGAAAAAATATGATGAAATTATTGAACGAGTGCGTCCATTTATTGTCGATACATCATATCTTTTAGAAAAATTGCAAAACGAAGGAAAAAATATTTTAATTGAAGGAGCTCAAGCATTTTTTCTCGATATAGATTTTGGAACATATCCATATGTAACATCATCGTCTATTTCTACTGGAGGAATGGCAACAGGGTGTGGAATAGATCCACGAAGTTTTTCAGAAGTTATTGGAGTGTTGAAAGCATATACAACTCGAGTAGGAGAAGGTCCATTTCCATCAGAATTATTTGATGAAAATGGAAAAAAATTAGGAGAAATAGGGCATGAATTTGGTGCAACAACAGGAAGACCACGACGATGTGGGTGGCTCGATTTATTTATGATGAAAAGTTTTGTACGAGTAAATGGTCCAGATTGTTGGAATATTACAAAATTGGATATTTTAGATAGTTTTTCAGAAATTTCTATTGTAACAGGATACGAATTGAAAGGAGAGCAACTTGAAACTTTTCCTGCCGATAGTGATGATTTAGAAAATATTTCTCCAGTGCTTACTACTCTTAAAGGCTGGAATGAAGATATTTCATCAATAAAAAACTATGATGATTTACCAGAAAATGCTAAAAAATATTTAACATTTATTGAAGAATATACTGGGGTAAAAGTGAAATATATTGGAACAGGAGTAGGGAACGATGATTTAATAGTGAGATAAAAAATTTAAAAAAATTAAAAAATAGTGTTTTTTTGAAACACTATTTGGCTCAAAAAAGAGGGGGTAGTGGTTATTTTTTTGAGCTAACATTTTATTTAAATTTTCGCTATAGACTAAGAGTTGCCTGATATGCACGTAACGCATTGGCTAAGTTATCTTTTTCTATCGTAAAACCATCTATGTAAATAGAAACCGATTCTCCGAGAGATCTATTTATGTTTCTACTAACTATATAGTGAGTAGAGTTTAGGGCTGGATGCTCTGAGTCTACTGCTTTTACTTGATATTCTACTCGCCTTAGTCCATCTATATTTGTGCTGTTGTCAAAAACTCTATAATAATTTCCAGTATTCATATTATTTAATTTTTTTACAAAATCATCCACAATTTTTTTTACTATAGCCTCATTTGGTTGTTGTTCAAAGGCAAACTCTAAGTGTTCACTCTCAGGTATTAATTTATCGTTATCAGATTGTGGCTCAATATAGCGAATACTCTTCAATTCAGGTGTCGTCTCCATCAACTCCTTATTTAACTTGTTTATTAGTTGTAGTATTTTTGCCTTATCTTCTTCAGTTTTTTCTTCATTATTTAACTTGTTTATTAGTTGTATTATTTTTGCCTTATCTTCTTCAGTTTTTTCTTCATTATTTATTTTTTTAATGCTCATAATGTTATTAATTAAATATTAAACTTACTAAATTATATTACAAGTTGTATCTAATGTCAAATTCTTTCCAGATTTATTTTATCAAAGTGGTCTAATTTATTTAAGAATTTTTTTTGCTATTACAAAAAAACTATTTTTTTATTTTGCTAAAGCATTACTAAAATCTTCAATCATTTGAATTGTTTTTTCCAATCCTACACATCCATCAGTAATAGATTTTCCTTGTTCTACATCGTTCATAGAAACACATGCATTCACATTTTGTGCACCATC
>CAMZLA010000091.1 GCA_947311665.1 uncultured Candidatus Altimarinota bacterium
TAAAAATTCGAAAAGAAATTTTTTTTATATCAATCTAATTATAATAGTTTTACAGGAGAAATGGGCGAAAGAGCAAGGGTTGAGTTTTTGGAAATAAATTTTTATTATCTGAATTTGTCATATTATTTGTGATTAAATTAAAATTTATTTCCAAAAACTCAACCCTTGCTCTTTCGCCCATTTCTCCTGTAAAACTATTATAATTAGATTGATATAAAAAAAATTTCTTTTCGAATTTTTATCCCTATCAACTACAAAAATTACTTCTGAATTTTTCTATTCTATCTCCTCTAATCCTACTTCTTTTAAATATTTAAACGTTCCATCATAAAATTCGCTTGGTCTTGTATGGTCAATATTGCTACCTTTTGGTATAAAAATCACCATTCCTTGTCTTGCTCTTGTCAAAAGAACTCTATATGCGTTTTTAAGATATTCTTTGTTAATTTCTTGATTAATATTTTGCCATTTAGTCCCTTTAAAATTTTTGTATTTCCAATCTGTATTGTTCATATGAAAATTTCCATCCCAGGCTACACAAGCCCAATCTATTTCAAGACCTTGAATATCAAATTCACTTGCAACATCTTCTAAAAAATATGAAGAACGTATATCTTGACTATTATTTAAAAACCAGTCTGGTGCAGAAATTTTATTTTTGACGTCAATTCCTAAAGGTCTTAAACGTCTTGCACCTGATGAGCTAATTAATCCTATTCTCTCACTTCCTTTTGCTTGATTTCTTAACCATTCTTTTGCTTTATCAAGATTTCTTGTAATTACAATAGGATAATGTTCTTTAATCTCTGAATAAATTGTTTTTGCGTTCTCGGTTTGAATATTTAACAGTTCGTGGATAAAAGATGATAATTTTTCTGACCTAAAAGACCGAACAGAAACAGCAAGGTGTAATTCTGTTTCACTTTTTCCCTTTTCTTTTAACCAATCTTTCGTATCTTCTGATTTTAAATAGTTATCACTTTCTAAAATTAGATTTGAATAATGAATGTTCCAATTGGGAAAATGATTTCTTAAAGAACTAATCCATTCTTCTAGTCCGGCCTCTCCTTTATTGATTTCCTGACCACCACCTATCAAACAGACAATTGTAGACCAATTAGAATGTCTATTCATTACATCAATAAGAAATTCTGGTTCTGACATATCAAAATTTTCCACACCTTTTTTTTTCTTCATAAAAGAGTTTAATTCATGTTTAGTCCAAGCTCTTTGAGCTTCATCAAAAACAACAACTTTTTCAATAGGTGCTTTTTTAGACAATAAATTATCATTTCTAAAATGGTGAATATTTTGAATAAAAGAATTGGCTTTTATTGCTGCTTTCTTTTTTGTGATTTTATCTCCATTCTCTTTAGCTGTTAAAACTTCCTCTCTCGTTAAAGCTTCTCTTAAAACATCTACTAAAGGACCATTCCCTGATAGAAAAACTGCGTGTTCATCTTCATCCGCTTTCATTCTTTCTACCGCTATATTTAAACCGGCTAATGTTTTTCCTGCACCTGGAACACCTGTAACAAAACAAATAGATTTTAAATTTTCAGACTTAGAATTTTCAATTACTGAATTAATACACTCTGCTGTTTTTGATAGATTTATTGTTCCAGAATCAGATCGTGTTATTTCCTTTACATTATGACCTTTGTATAATGCTTGAGCAGCTTCCACAATAGTTGGTGTTGGTTTGTAAATTGAGTTTTCCCAATATTCAATATTGATTGGTTTGCTATTATAATTTATGAAGGTTTTTAATGTATCAGCTATATTGAATTGATTTGATTTTGCAACACTATGATGATTTATCACATTTGAAATTGGTTCTGTATAGTTTTCCGCATTTGTAGCTACTAAAACTGGAATAAGTTTCGAGTGATGACTTCCTTCGTGAAAATTTTTCAAGTCAATCGTGTAATCAATAACTTGTTCAATTGCATACTTTTCATATCCACCATTTCCAACTTTAAATTCAATTACAAAAATAATATCATTAATAATTACAATATTATCAACTCGTTTTCCCATTCTTGGAATTGCGAATTCAAAATAGATTTGCCCTTCAGAATCTTTAAGTTGTTCCTTTAAAATTAAAATTTGCTTCCTCCAAGCATTTTTTTGTAATTCTTCGAGAGTTCTATTACTATGACTGGCTGTCAATTCGCCTAAAATACTTGATTCAGAATCTAACAAATATTCTTTAATGGATTTTGAGTAATAGGATCTTTGCATAAATAAGTAAAAATAAAGTATTTTTATACTATACTGTTTTTTTCATAAAATAAACATTTCTTTACTACTCAATAACTTCAAAGATGAAACACTACCAGCCCATAATTTTTTTTCCCATAAACATAGATTGTTGAATATTTTTATTTCCAATACTTTCTCCTCTTATTTTAATATATTGTCCTTTTTCAATTTTTGCAGGTTTATAATGTTTTGGTTTATATCCATATTTTTCATCTCCTTGTTTACGAAGTGCATCTTCTGAATAAAAAATTGTCCATTGTTTACCATTCCAATCTTGTAAAAGAAGAGTTGAATCACTTGTAACCTCTATAATTTCTCCAGCTAAAAATCCATCTTGTGCATGTGTCCAATGCTGTTTTTTCATTTCTTCTGTGCCATAATAAAAGGATATATGTTGTGCAACTGTATGCTCAATTTTTTCTGCATATCCAGAAAAAAAGATGGTTGATCCCAGTATAATACTTAAAATAATGCTTCCACCTAGCCATGCAAAAGGCGAATATCTATATCCTTTTTTTGTATTCGATACTCCAAAATATGCAAATGCTAAAAAAATAATAAGGAAAAATATCCAAAAAAATGGAATATAAGAAAGATAAAATTCTATTTGAGAATGCGTTATCGATTGTAAAACATCTGTTTCTGTTTCAAAAACAATATCCATCATAATTGCAATAGAAACACCTCCAAATGCGACGAATAAGAGTCCTATTATCCAAAATCCAATATTTTTAAGAATAAAATACCATGCAGAAATTGGTGTAATATTTTCTGCCTCAATTTTTTCCAAGAGTTTTTGTGCGTTATTCATGCTGATAAATAATATTATTTTACAATTCAAATTCTATTTTTTGTTTTTTTGCAGTGTATATAAAGGATTCTTTTGCGCGTCGTACTTGCGTAGAAATTGTTCCTGTTGGTTTTTGTAAAATATCAGAAATTTCTGTATAACTGAGTTCTTCTAAAAATCGTAATATTAAAATTTCTTTATAATTTTCTGGCATGGCATCAAGAATTTTTTTAACATTTATACTATCAATTTTTTTTGCAAATGCTGTTTCTATATTGCATTCAGATGCTATATTTTGAAAAATTTCATCATCAACTTGCTGGAGGTTTTCTCGTCCTTTCGATTTCGTTTTTTTCCATTCTGTAATAGTTGTATTATGCACTATTCGATAAATCCAACTTGAAAATTTTATGCTCTCATCGGAAGAATCAAAACTATTTAAATTTTTCCATGTTTTAAGAAAAGACTCTTGTAATACTTCTTCAGCTTCATTGTGTGAAAAATCTGAAATTCGTAGAATATACATCAATAATTTTTTTTCATAGCGTTCAAAAAGACACCCAAAAAAATCTATATTTTCTAGAGATTTTTGAACGAGGTCTTTGTCAGTATATTCACTACATAGAGGAATCATGAAATATAAAAAGTGATATTTTTTTACTGTGCATAGAGTAATACTCTAAAAGATTTCTTTTGTTTCGTTTTTTCAATAAAAAACTTTTAAAACCTTTCATTATAGAAAATATATCAGAATATAAAAATATATACTATTGAAGATGTAAACAAAAAAAGATAATCTTTCTGCGTATCATCTTATATTTTTTTATATAATTTTTTATATTTTTTTTATTTCAGATATTCTCATGCAAAAATTGCAAAAAATAATCACTATTCCTCTTTTGTTTTCTTGCTTCTTTTTTTCTGGATGTGAAGAAATTAATAATTTATTTTCTTCATCAGGTGAAAATTTTATTGTAATAGAAAATGATGAAAAAAGGAATGAACCAAGAAATGAACTAAAAAATGAAGCAAAAGAAACAGTAACAGATGAAGGAAAAGAAAATAGAAAAGTAATAGATGAAATAATAACAGAAATAAATGATGAAAAAATTTTAGAAAAGAGAGAGAGAAAAAAAATAATAAAAAATTGTTCATTGTTTGAAACAGAAAAAATCTGTAAAGAAAATTCTCAAAATATAAAAAAAGTAACCGCTCTTTTTTTTGGAGATATGATGCTCGATAGATATATTCGACAAAAAATGGATGCAAACGGTTGGGAATATATTTTAGATGAAAGCATAAAAAAATTTATGAATACATCAGATATAACACTTGTAAATTTTGAAGGAGCAATGACAGAAAACAATCCATATCCAGCACATGATATGATGCTGAGCTTTACTTCTGACCCAAAATGGGCAAAAAAAATGAAAGAATATGGAATAACTATTGCAGGACTTGCCAATAATCATTCTTTAAATTTTGGGAAACAAGGACTAAAAGATACGAGAAAATTTTTACTAGAAGCAGATATAAACACATTTGGGGAACCTTTTAACACAGAAAATATTTCTTTTATACAAGATATAAAAGGAATGAAAATTGGATTTATTGGATATCATGAATTATTTGATGGGAATATTTTTCCTATTGTTGAAGAAATTAAAACTCTGAAAGAAAAAACAGATTTCATTATTATTTATGCTCATTGGGGAGATGAATATAAACAACAGATTCATCCTCGCCCACAAAAAAAAGCCAGAACTTTTATTGATGAAGGTGCCGATATAGTTATAGGACATCATCCTCATGTAGTGCAACCCATGGAGATATATAATGGGAAATATATTTTTTATTCTCTGGGAAATTTTGTTTTTGACCAAAAAGCTGCGAAATCGGTAAAAACACGGCTTGGACTTGAAATTATTTTTGAATGTAACAACAAATGTGTAACTGATGAAGATAAAAAAATTTCTTATACATTATTTCCTCTCATTTCAAACAATGAATATCAAGTTCGATTGATGAATAGTGAAGAAAAAAACGATTTCTTAGAATGGTTTAAAAAAATATCTCAATGAAATGAGAAAAGTTTTTATAATTTTTCATTTAAAGCAATTTCTTGTAAAATTCTATTTTTTACCCAATCATTCTCCAATAATCTTGTAAATTAACTAAAACAATATCAGCAAAAAATTCTTCAAAATCACTATAATTATTTTCTGAATTTAAAGATTTTATATACTCTGCTCTTCTAATATTTGGGATTATTATCATTGGAAAGCCTTTTTGCATTAAAATTAAATTTATACAAAGGCGAACAAGTCGTCCGTTTCCATCTATAAATGGATGAATTTTTACTAATTTATAATGAAATTTGGCTGCTAATAGAACAGGATCCATATTTTTTTCTACAGAATTATACCATTTAAAAAACTGTTGTATTTCATTTTTTATTTCTGATGCTTTTGGTGGAAGTTCTCTATCTCCAGAAATATAAACCTGAACAGATCTATATTTCCCTGCATTTTCTTCATCAATAGATTGCAATATAAAAGAATGAAGTTTTAAAATATCTTCTTCTTTTATCTTTTGCTTTTTTTCTAAAAATTTTTCTAAATATTTAAAACATTGTTTATGATTTTTAGCTTCATCAATTTCTTTAATTGTTTTTCCTCCAATGGTTAATCCATCTTCTAAAATAATTTTTGTTTCACTTCGTGTAAGAGTATTTCCCTCTATAGCATTTGAATTATAAGTAAATTCTACCAATAAAGATTTTTGTAATTCATTTTTTTCCCCCATTGATAATGGTTTTCTTTTTTGAATTTTATTAAAGAGTTCATGTATTTTAGGAAGATATTTTGATGACATATTATTGAGATAAATTATTATTTAGTATATCATTTTTCATTTAAAGCAATTTCTCGTAAAATTCTATTTTTTACAGTAATAATTCCTTCGTTAATTTTTCCTTCTTCTGATGTGATGATAGCATCGCATTCTTTTGCATGTTCAATTTCTTTTTGAGCTGTTTCCAGTCTTCGCCGAACTTCTTCTTCTGGTAAATTGCTTCGTCCACGAATTCTTTTTTCTAAAATTTTCATGCTTGGTGGCATGAGAAAAATAGAAAAAATATTTTCTGGTGGTAAAATCTTTTTCAAATTCCACAATCCTTGAATATCAAGCTCACGAATAACATAATTATTATTTTCCAATGCTGCAAAAACTTTATCTTTTGGAAGTCCATAATAATTTTCTCCATGAACAATTGCATGTTCTATAAATTCATCTTTTTCTAGTTTTGCTTCAAATTGATTTTTAGTAAGAAAAAAATAATCTTCTCCATCTTTTTCCCCTTTTCGAGGCTTTCGTGTTGTAGCAGTTATGGGGAAAATAATATCGGTTCTCTGTTCCCAATCTTTTTTAATTTGTCGTAAAAAAGTACCTTTCCCTACTCCAGATGGACCCAATATAAGAAAAAATATTCCTGTAAATTTTTTTGAAGAAGACATAATATTTTTTTAAAAAATTATATATATCATACCTGCACTATAAATAATTTGCACCAAAAAAATTAAAAATCCTATACAAAATATTTTCACTCCATTTTTTGCAATATCAGAAAATGAAATTTGTAATCCAATTCCTGCCATTGCTAAAATTAATAAATATGTACTCGTTTTTTTTATCATCAGGACTATTTCTTCTGAAAAAATTTCAAATGAAGAAAACAATGAAAAAACAATGAAACCGATGATAAAAAGAGGAATTTTAGGGAAAGAAAATTTTTTATTCTTTTCATCAGCAGGAGTTTTATTTTTTTTCTGAAACAGAAATAAAAAAAGAAGAATAACTGGAAAAAGCATGAGAACTCGAGACATTTTAACCACTGTTGCCATTTCTCCTGCAGACGATGAAATGGAAAATCCACCAGCAACTGCTTGTCCAACAGCCTGAAGTGTATTTCCCGTAATAATTCCAGCATTTATTTCTGTATGCTGGAATATATAGATGGAAACGAATGGAACAAAAAACATTCCAATAACTCCTAAAAGATTGATAACAGTAATGGAAAGCCCTACCTCTTTTTTTTCGGCATCGATGATTTTTTCTACACCAGCAATAGCACTACTTCCACAAATAGCATTTCCAACTCCCAACAAGAGAGAGAGACGAGCTGAAATATTGAAAAATTTCCCTATGAAAAAAGCAGAAATGAGAGTAACAAAAACACCAGAAACAACCAGAAACAAAAGAGAAAACCCCAAAGATGAAAGAATATAAAAATTGAGATATATTCCCATAAAAACTATTGCCAGAGCCAAAATATGTTTTTCTACAAAAGAAATTCCTGCAGAAAAAAATTTATTTTTTGAGAAAGAAAAAATTGTATTGGCAACAATCCCCATTACAATAGCCAGCGTAACAGCACCAAAAGGGATATAATCAGATATTAAAATACTGAGCAATGCAATAATGGAGCAAAGTAAAATTCCTGAGAAATATTTTTTTATGATCATATAAAAACTATGAATTATTTTTAGATTTAAAAAAAGAATCAATATACCAATGAGGATTCTTTGAAATTAGTATTTTTTTTAAAATTATTATTTGAATCTTGAAAATGAAAAAAATACCCACTTAATCTAAAATAATTTATATGAAAAAGGAAATTATATGCTAAGTGTTTATCATTAATAATAAGTCCTCTCGACTCTAATAATTTTATGCTTTGCTCTATAGAAAAAGATTTTTTAGGAAAAACATTGTTATTCATTTTTTTATATAAAAAAAACCTGCGTGGGCAACATTGTAAAGAGGTTTTGCAGGTATGAGTAAATGAATTTTATTACATATTTATTAAATAGTAAAGTGTTTTTTTACACTTTTTTCCTTTCACTCCGCCAATATAAAATAGGAAAGACTCCAAGAGTTAAAATGCTTGAAAGAGATAATCCAAAGACTATAGACCATGCAAGACCAGACCAAACCGGATCACTTGCAATGGTAAGAGATCCAAGAATTGTTGTAATAGAAGTAAGGAGAATGGGTCTCAATCTTGTTTCTCCTGTCTGTATTAATGCCTCTTTCAACTCCACTCCACTTGCTCGCAAAATATCTAAATATTCTAAATAAATAATAGCATTGTTTACAACAATCCCCATTAAAGCAATGAACCCAATGAGTGCTGTCGCTGTTAAAAATGTTCCATTTAGCATATCTAAAAGAGCAAATCCTGGTAAAATTCCAACCATTGCCAAGGGAATAGTTGCCATTACCAAAAGAGGAATGATGAATGATCGAAATTGTCCAACTAAAATAGCATAGACCAATGCAAATGCAACTCCCATTGCAATAAGTAAATCTCTAAAATTGTCTAAAGTCATTTCAAATTCACCTCCCCATTCAAGAGTTACTATTTCTCCTGTTTGCTCATCTTTTACATCGAGAGAATAAAGAGAAAAATTGGAAACTTCAAATGTTTCATAGAGAGAAAAAATAATATCTATAACTGCATATACAACACTTCGTCCCTCCATTTCTGCAAAAATTTTTTCATCAGTTCTATGTTCATCTCTTTCAACCGATGAAGATGATGAAGAAGAAATTATTTTTGTTACACTTGAAAGTGGAATCATTTTTCCTTCCGAATTTTTTATTGAAACAGAAAGAATATCTTCTATTTTTTTTCTGCTTTCTTTTGACAAAGAAAATTCTATAACCGATTGCTCTTGAGCATTTTCTATAAAAATATTTCCTATTACAGAAGGAGAAACAGAAAGCTGAAGAGCCTGAAAAATTTGATAACTCGATACATTATTTTCTTTTGCTTTTTTATAATCAATTTTTATTTTTTCTCGAGGATATAAATGCTCACGAGAAGAATCGATATCTACAATTCCCTCTGTTTTGTCTAAAATTTTGAGAAGAGATTTTTGAATATTTTCTCGCGCTTCATCATTATATGACAAAATTTTTAATATAAAAGTAGATTCGACCGGAGGACCTGGAGGATCTTCTACTACTCGAAGAATAACATTTTCTTTCACTCCTATTTCAGAAATAGAATGCCGTATTTTCATAGCCATTTCTTCTGATGTTTTATTTTTTTCATCAAAAAAAGTAACAAGAATACTCGACTGATGTTCCCCTGTTCTGCCTGAAAACCCTCGAAATAAACCATTGAAATCGACAACAGGAGCTTTTCCTGTAAACAGAGAAAGAGACTCTATATTTGGAAATTTAGACATTGTATTTTCTACTTTTTCTGCAATTCTTTGTGTTTCAATATAACTCGTTCCTTCTTGAGCATCGAGAGTTACCCAAAGTGTTTTATTATCTGCTTTTGGAAGCATTTGAAAATGAACACCTTGAAACGGAATAAGA
>CAMZLA010000092.1 GCA_947311665.1 uncultured Candidatus Altimarinota bacterium
AAAGCCAGATGATGAAAAAATAATTCTTCTAAAAATAAACTTTTCCACTCTGCCGAAATTAATATTTTATATGCTTTCTTTGAAAGAATTTCTCTATATTCAACAGAAACAAGATTGTCTACAATCTCTATTTTTTGAATATAAAAAGGATTTGAGGTCTGAAACAATGAATATGGTTTTTGCGATTGAGAAATAATACTGGCAACAATAACTCGTAACGGTGGTGTTTGAGATAATATATTATTTTTTTGTTTATTGTTTGCCAATGTTAGTTTTTTTGATGTTTCTGATTTTATTTTTTCTGATTTTTCTAATTCTTTTTCTCTATTATTTTTTATTACTGTGTCTTCATCATTCTCTATAAAAGAAATTCCTTCTATTATCGTATAAAATAAAGAAATATCTATATATTCTCCCCAATATTCTATTTGCAATTCATTTTCTAATGAATAGAATATTTTTTGATTTCCTGAAAAATATCGATAAAATTCAAAATTTCCTATTTTTACTTTTTCTCCATTTTTCAGAGCCTGTTGTTTTCCTTCTGGAAATTTTTTTATTAAAAAAAATGGATTATTTTCTTTTTGAAAATTTACTAAATTTCCTATTTCATTTTCTTTCGATGAAATAAAATAAGGAATTTTTAATTCTAAACCTATATTTGAAAAAGTTTGTTTTTGCCAACTATCATCCAATATGTCTATTTCTAATAGAGAAAAATCTATTTTTTGTTTTTCATTTTTCAGAATAATATTTGGATTTATAAACCCTCTTACCACCACTTCTTTTCCTAAAAAATTTGTTAGATCTCTATCAGATGAAGAAACAGAAAATTCATTTCCTTTTTCTGAATATAAAGAATATGAAGCAAAAAATGAAGAATCATTTTCTATAAGAACTCCAGAAGTAGTCAATAAAATATTTGGCAATTCTTCATCTTCCTGAAAAGAACATGCCGAAAAAAAAACTATTGAGCATATTGAAAGTAATGCTATCTTAAATTTTGTCATATCTAAAGTATATTATAAAATATTTTAACTCATCGTTTCCATTCTTAATAGTAAAATAATATAGACAAAAGAAAAAGAGAAATGATAGGTTTATTTGAAATATATTTTTTATTATTATTTTACCCAAAAAACTATGAAATATATAAACAAAAAAAGTGTTGTAATGGGACTAAGCATTATATCTCTTTCTCTTTTTTCAGGATGCACTCTTGATGATATAACAGGAGATTCTACTTGGATTCCAAAAGAGTATGTGAACCAAGACTCTGAAATGGGAAGTGAAGATATTCAAAAAAATGGAGAAATTGAAAAAATGGAAATTCAAGATATTGGAAAGGTTGCCCCTTCAATAGATTCTGATGAAATTTCTGAAGAAGCATTTGCAAAAGCATTTGCAAATTATATTGAAAAAAATCCTGTAGATTTTGGGAAAAAAGTAGATAAAGCATATCAAATTTATCAAGCAAAACAAAAAGAAGAAGCAACGAAAGAAACAGAAAAAAAAGCTGAAAGCATTCGTGATATTTCAAAAACAGATCATGTAAAAGGAGCAGAAAATCCAAAATTTGTCCTTTTTGAATATTCTGATTATCATTGTCCATATTGTAAACAATTTCATCCTACAACATCTCAATTTTTAAAAGATAACGATGATCTTGCATTAGTATTCCGAGCATATCCAGCTGTTCATAAAAATACATCTGGAAAACTTCATGAACTCGCAGAATGTATTGCACGAGAAGATGGAAATGACAGTTTTTGGAAATTTACAAATTTAGCATTTGAAAAAGGAACAGAACTTTCTTTAAAAAATGCTGAAACAGAAATGAAAAAAATTGGTATTTCAAATATTGATAACATTATGAAATGTTCAAAAAATGGAGATTTTAAAACTTTTATTAATGAAAGTGAAAAAGAAGCACAATCTTTAGGAATTAATGGGACTCCAGGTTCTATTTTAAAAAATCTTGAAACAGGAGAAATTAGAGTTATTTCAGGAGCATATCCACTCGAAGCACTACAATCTTTTAAAGATGAATTGAGTAAATAATATCTTCACAAAACATGTGAAATAGTGGAGAATAGAGATGTTGAATATTTTTAAAAAATATCAACATCTCTTTTTTATATATTCAATTTTTAATATTTCCGAATGCGATCAAAAATACTTGAAACTCTTTTTTTACTTTTTTTTGATATCATTGCAATAATTGGTGTTTTTTCTCTCAGTTATTATTTACGGTTGGGAACATTTTCTCATTCTGTATTTCCATTTCAGCCATATTTTACAATGTCTCTGGTTATGGTTCCCATTTTCATTATTTTTCTTATTTTCTCTGGGAGATATTCTTTGAAAGAAAAATCATTATGGAATCATTTCAAACACATTATTTCTGCCTCTCTTGCGGGAAGTTTATTATTCCCTTTGCTTTTCTATTTCTCAGAAGAACAATTTTTTTCTCGAGGAATAATTTTGCTCATTTTCATTTTCTCACTTCTTTCACTTTTTACCCTTTCTTATATTTTTCAAAAAATAAGGAAATTTAAATCGGAAAAAAATATTGGAATTTCTAAAATGCTGGTTATTGGAGCAGGAAGAAATGCACAAAAAATCATTACTACATTAATACAAACACAATCTGCTCATAAACCAGTTGCTATTTTAACGCCTTATGGGTCGAAAAAAAAAGAAATATCTGGAGTAAAAATTTTTGGAAAATTGGATAGTTTAGAAAAAATATTTATATCAGAAGATATTAATGAAGTGTTTTTATGTGAAGCGGTTGAACACTCTGAAAATCTTGCCTCTTTTTGCCGAAACAAAGGAGTTATTTTACGAACTTCATTAGAAACTTTAGGAATAAATCATCATGCAATAGAAACAGAAACAATTGAAAACACTACTTTTTTAACACTGCAACAATCCCCTCTTTTTGGTTGGGGACAATTTTTTAAAAGATTGTTCGATATTATATTTTCTCTTTTTGGACTCATTATTTTTTCTCCATATTTTCTCTATAACAGAAAATATATAACCATTACAAAATTTTCCAATGGGAAAGAAACAACATTTGCTGGAATAACATTTCAAAAAGACAAGAAAATATATGGAAAAAACATTTCTCTTCTCTGGAATATTCTAAAAAAAGATATCAGTTTCATCGGCCCAAAAGTAATGACAAAAACAATATATGATGAATTTTTTAAAGAGATAAAAGAACAAAGTGAATCTCGATATATTTTACGACCCGGTCTCTTTTCTTCATATAACAAAACAAACAACACTCCAGAATCTATCATCAGATCAGATATTTTATATATTAGAAATTGGAGTTTTTGGAATGATATGAAAATTTTCTGGAAAAATATTTTTTAATTCTCCAAAAGTAAAAAATTTGCTATCATTTCATCAGTATATTTTAAAACTCTTTTTTAAAAAAAATTATGTATTCAATAGGTGAAGTCCGAGTGGGACATGTAGTAGAAATTGACGGAGTTCCTTTTTTAGTAACCAGCAGTATTCATGCAAAACAAGCACGAGGAGCAGGGGTCTTAAAAACAAAAATGAAAAATTTGATAACAGGTGCCGTTATTCCTAAAACATTTCAAGGAAATGAAAAACTAAAACCAGCCGATGTAGGATATTTTAAAGCTCAATATTTATATAAAGATGCAGAAGGGTATCAATTTCTTCACAATGAAACATTTGAAGGATTTGTTATTGAAGATGATGTTATTGGAGAAAATAATGTGTTTTTAGTAGAAGGAGATGATTATGATATTCAGCAATTTGATGAAAAACCTATTTCAATCAATTGGCCAATAAACATGATTTTTACAGTTATTTCAACACCTCCAGGAGTAAAAGGAGATACGGCTCAAGGAGGAGGAAATAAACCTGCAGAACTTGAAAATGGATTAACAGTACAAGTTCCTCCATTTGTAGATATAGATCAAAATATAAAAATTGATACCAGAACCAGAACATATATAGAACGAGTGCAATAATTATTTACACAACAGAAAAACTATGAATACTACACCCGATTCTTATGCCCTTATTTTTGACTCTGTATACGATCAGTATAAAGGAGTTTTGGCGTATATTAGAGTTGTTTCTGGAAGTTTTCAGAAAAAACAAAAAATGAAATTCATCGGAACAAATACCGAAATTTCTGCATTAGAAGTTGGATATTTTTCTCCAAAACAAACTCCATGCGATTCTTTACAAGAAGGAGAAGTTGGATATATTGTAACGGGATTAAAATCGACAAGAGAAGCAAATGTTGGAGATACTGTATATGTTGGGAAAAAAGAAAATCCTGAAGCATTACCAGGATATAATCCACCAAAACCGATGATTTTTTCTGGAGTATTTTGTACCGATACAGCAGAATATCCAAATTTACGAGATGCGGTAGAAAAACTTTCTCTCTCAGATTCATCATTTTCGTTTGAACCAGAAAATTCTGGTGCATTGGGACATGGTTTCCGATGTGGATTTTTAGGACTTTTACATTTAGAAATTATTCAAGAACGACTTGAAAGAGAATTTAACCTTGATCTCATTGTTACCGCTCCAAGTGTTCGATATACATTAGAAATGGAAAATGGAACAACTTTTGATATTTCATCAGCAAGTGAATATCCCGATCCAAGTCAAATTAAAACTATTTATGAACCCATTGCAAAAGTAGAACTCATTTTGCCAAAAGAATATATGGGAGCGGTTATGGATCTCATTTCAAAATCGAGAGGAGTGTTTAAAAATGTTTCATATCTTGATGAAAATAGAGCATTGGTTACAAGTGAAGTTCCCATGGCAAATCTTGTTGTAGATTTTTACGATAGGCTAAAAAGTGGAACACAAGGCTATGCCAGTATGAATTATGAATTTTTAGAAATGAGAGCTGATTCTTTAATTAAAATGGATATTTTAATTGCTGGAGAAGAGGCCACTCCCCTTTCTCAGATAATTCATGTCGATGAAGCGCAAAATGCGGGAAGTATCATTACAAAAAAATTGAAAGAAATTATTCCTCGTGCCAATTTCCCAATCGCAATTCAAGCAGCTATTGGAGCACGGTTTATTGCGAGACAAACTATTTCTGCATATAGAAAAGATGTAACCGCAGGGTTATATGGAGGAGATATTTCACGAAAAAATAAACTGCTTAAAAAACAAAAAGCAGGAAAAAAACGAATGAAAGCTATGGGAAAAGTTAATCTTCCACAAGAAGCATTTTTAAGTATATTGAAACGAGAAGAATAATTTTTTTTTAAAAAGGAAGAATTTCAAGATTGAAGACTCTTTCAATGAACCATAATGATGAAATAAATATTATAAGAGAGGCAAAAATATTAAGAATAATTTTCCCTCCTCGTTGTTGAAAAATTACCCATAGAATAGGAAAAGCAAATGCAATAATAATTAATTGCCCTATTTCAACTCCAATATTCAAAGAAAAAAGCGGTATAAGGAAATTTTCACTTGAAATATTTAAATCCGAAAAAGAACCTGCAAATCCTAACCCATGAAAAAGTCCAAAGAGAAAAATGGTAATAATATGATTTCTAAAAATATTGAGTTTGGGGAATTGCGTTTTAAATATTCCAATAAATGCAGTATAAATAATTGAAAGAGCTATTATCGGTTCTACTATTTGAGAAGAAAGAGTAATAATCCCCATTCCTGCTAAAATAAGAGTTAATGAATGACTTATAGTAAAAACAGAGATAAGAATAAGAAGTTTTCGAAAAGTAAGTCCTAATAGTAATATAGAAAGAATAAATAAAATATGATCATATCCAGATAAAATATGACTTATTCCAATAGGAATAAATTTTTTTATATTTTCTATTGGTGTCATTGGTGATTTTTCAAACTTAAGTCTCATCGCCTGTTTCAAAAAATTTTCTTGACTAGATGGAGACATGTTTTGAAAATTTTCATCATTTGCAAGAACTTTTTTTGCTGCATTATTTATTATTTCTTGAACATCTGGGGAAAGATTTTTTATATTTTCAGGATTTTTAAGTTGCATTTGAATAAATTCTTCAGAAGGTTGCATTAATTGATCTACAGGACTTGGATTATTTTTCCAAAATTCATCAATACTATATCCATATGTTTCTTGAAAAAATTCTTCAATTTCTTCATCTGTTACATTTTCTTTACTTTGAATAAATTCAACAACTTCTGGAGGAAGTACTGAATGTGCTATTGAAAATGAAAAAAAGAAAAAGAAATTTGCTAAAAATAGAACAATAAAAGAGGTAAAAGAAATAACGAATGAAGAAGAGAAAAATCTATTTTTAATGCTGTTATTTATTAAATTATTCATGTGGTTTTTATAAAATATTGTACAAATAGAAAATTAGCAAAAAAATTCTTAAAAAAAGAACCGTCAATTTCTATCGGGATCTTTTTTTTTATTTTTCATGTTTTTTTAAGGTTATACTTTTCGTCGAAGAAAAGCTGGAACTTCTAAATCATCTTTTATATCTTCTTTCTTTTGTTCTGCTGTTTGAGGTGCTGAATTTTGAGAAAAATTTGAGAGAGGAGATTGAGAATTGCTCGATGGTTTATCTGATGAAAGAGAAAGGGATCGTAATCCTCCAGAATTATGAGAACTTGATGTTCTTCGTGATAACGGTTTATCAGACATAGCTTCTTCATCATCAAACCCTGTAGCAATTACCGTACATTTAATTTCTCCAGTATATGAATCGTTTACAACGGCTCCAAAAATAATATTTGCATCTTCATCAATTTGAGCTGTTACTATTTCTGCTGCTTCATTAACTTCAAACATTGAAAGATCTGTTCCTCCTGTAATATTTAAAAGAAGTCCTTTTGCTCCGTTTATAGATTGTTCTAATAAAGGAGATTCTATTGCTGCTGTAGCAGCTTCCGCTGCTCTATTTTCTCCTGTTCCAAACCCAATTCCCATCAGCGCAGATCCTGCAGAATGCATTACTGATTTCACATCGGCAAAATCTACATTTATCAAACCAGCAACAGTAATAAGATCTGAAATACCTTGAATACCCTGACGAAGAACTTCATCAACAATAGCAAATGCTTCTGTTAATGGCATTTTTTTATCAATTAATCCCAAAAGTCTATCATTTGGAATAGTAATTAATGTATCTACTTTTTCTTTCAAGTCTTTTAGCCCTTCAAGAGATTGCTTTCTTCGTTTTGCTCCTTCAAATGAAAAAGGTTTTGTTACAACGGCTACCGTTAAACACCCTAATTCTTTTGCTATTTCTGCAACAACTGGAGCAGAACCAGTTCCAGTTCCTCCTCCCATTCCTGCAGTAATAAAAACTAAATCGGCACCTTCTAAAGATTTTCTAATTTCTTCAGATGATTCTTCTGCAGCTTGTCGCCCTATTTCTGGATTTGAACCAGCTCCAAGACCTTGAGTTGTTCCTTTCCCAATATTTATTTTTTCTTCAGCTCCTGTCATTGAAAGAGCTTGAATATCGGTATTAATAGCGATGAATTCTACACCATTAACATTCCCAATCATTTTTTTCAGAGCATTTCCCCCTGCTCCTCCACACCCTACTACAATTATTTTTGCACCAGGTCCAAATTCATTCATTGTTTCAGAAGTTGGATTTTGTGCTGTTTTTTGTAGTTTTGAGTTATTTCCAGAGAAAATATCTTTTATTCGTGAATCTGCCATATATAAGAAAATAAGTTAATACATTTACATTATACCATACTTTATAGAAAGTTATGGTAGTAATTTTTTTAAAAAAGTTTTTATTGAATCGAAAACTCCAGAGAAATCAACAGAAAAGCCTGAAGAATGAGATGATTTCGGTGAATCATTATGAAGCCCCCATAATATCAATCCAATAGCTGTTGCATATGAAGGATCATCGATTTGATCAATCATTCCTTGAATTCCTTGAGGAAATCCAATTTGAACAGGAAGTGCAAGGACTTCTCTTGCCAATTCTAAACATCCAGGCATTTTAATTGCAGCCCCAGAAAGAGTTGCTCCTCCTGGTAAAATACCATCTCGACCAATAAGTTTTAATTCTTCTTTAATAAGTAAGAAAATTTCATAATATCGAGCCTGAATAATTTCTGCTAAATGTTTTCTTGATATTGTATGAGAATCTATTTTTGATATTTTTTCTAAATCGATTTCTTCATTTTCAGGAACTTCATTTACAATATTTGTTCCATATTCAATTTTTAATTTTTCAGCAGCATCAATAGAGCTTCGTAACCCTATTGCAATATCTTTTGTAACACTTTGCCCTCCAATAGGAATAACCGCTGTATGAATTAATGCCCCTTCTTCATATACTGCAATAGAAGTAGAAGAAGACCCAATATCAATTGAAACAACTCCCAATTCTTTTTGCCTTCGAGATAAAACAGCTTCTGCTGCAGCAAGTGGTGCAGGAATAATATCATCAACATCGATTGCTGCTTGATGAACAGATCGTTCCAAATTTTTAAGAATAGAAACATTTCCAGTTAAAACATGAGCATCAACTTCAAGTCTAATTCCTGACATCCCGAGAGGACTTTGAATTCCCGACTGATCATCAACTGAAAAATCTTTTGGGATAATTCGTAATACATGAGCATTTCGACCAATTGGAGCATTTTGAGCTGCTTCAATAACTCGTTGCATGTCTTCTTCTGTTATTTCATGCCCAGAGGTTGCTACAACTCCTCGAGAAGGAGTCGATTCTAAATGAGAACCTGAAGTTCCTAAAAAGATATGATGAACTGAAAGACCACTCATCATTTCTGCATCTTCAACAGCAGAGGTAATATTCGATACAACTTCTTCTATACTTGAAACCATTCCATCTCGCAAACCGAGGGACGGAGAAAAACCAATACCAACAATATGAGGCTCTCTTCTTTCAGGAGAAACAACCGCAATAATACATCGGATTTTTGAATTTCCAATATCGAGAGACGCAATAACTTGTTCACGAGCCATAATACTCCTATAACAAAAAAACATATAATTCTAATAAAGACTGCCAGAAAATACATGAAAGGAAAAGGCTTTTTTCTCATATTGAGTACAAATAGTGTTCTTATTCTTTTTTCATGGAGATAAAATGTGTTCACTTGAAAGCCGTTATGTTTTATAATTTTATTTTTTAAAAAAACAAATAATCTCATCAGATAATTTCAGTCATATATATAGTCATAAATATATTATTCTATTTTTTCTCTTGAAATATCTAAAGAGATTGATATAATTCTTTTTGCAATATCCAAAAGATGTGGCGATATTGGGTTCCTCTCTTGTCTTTCAATTCATAAGTATTTTACTTGTTTTTTATTTCACGAGCCTTCCCAATCAACTTCTCCCGCTTTCTCATCTTTTTGCGCTTAAGGAATTTTATTTATATATTATGGTAATCTCATTAGAAGAATTGGCACAAAATGCCGTTCATTTCGGTCATAAAACAGCTCGATGGAATCCAAAAATGAAACCGTATATCTACGGATCATCGAATGGAGTTCATGTTTTTGATTTGAATAAAACAGCTGAAGCATTGAAAACAGTTGTTGTAAAACTTGAAAAAATGGCAAAACAAGGAAAAACAATTTTATTTGTTTCTACAAAACCACAAACAAAAGCAATGCTTGAAGAATTTCGAGAAGAAACAGGGTATCCGATTGTTGTAAACAAATGGGTTGGTGGAATGATGACAAATTTTGAAACAATTCGTGGACGAATTAAAAAAATGAAAACAATTGAATCTATGTTTGAAACAGGAGAAATTGATAAATATACAAAAAAAGAACAATCTAAAATGAAAAAAGACCTTGAAAAACTTCAAGCAGCATTTGGAGGTATTCGTGATTTATTTAAAGCTCCAGATGCAATTTTTATTGTTGATGGAAAAAGAGATTTAAATGCAGTAAAAGAAGCTCGACGATTAAATATTCCTATTTTTGGAATTGCAGATACAAATGTTGATCCAGATAATTATGATGAAATGATTCCTGCAAATGATGATGCTATTTCATCTCTTGCATATATTCTTTCTTTTATTTTTGAAGCAGTAAAAAACAATCCTCGATTGAAAAAAACTCAAGCACGAGGATAATTTTTAAAAAGAAATTTTTATATTTCTATCAAAAAAAACCCTGATGAAAAATTTTTCATCAGGGTTTTTTTGAATTCCATCTTACAGTCTTCTCTCTAACTCTCTCTAACTCTCTCTAACTCCTTTTTTAAAATCTCCTCTCTCACAACATCACATCAACACCAATATCCCAAGGTTCTGCCTCAAAGTCAAAATCAAACTTTTGTTCTTTAAAAATAACCCCTATTTTTTTTGCATTATTTTTTCGAGATAAATATCTATCATAAAATCCCCCACCCATTCCTATCCTACTCCCATTATTATCTATAGAAACAGCAGGAATAAAAAAAAGAGCAATTTCTTCTGATGATATTTTTGTACAACAATTTTTAGGTTCTAAAATTCCCCACGTATTTTTTTCTAAATCTGAAATGTTTTTTACATGAAAAAACTCCATTTCTCCTTCTCTAAAATTTGTAATGCGAGGAAAACAAAACTGATGAAAATTATTATTTATTTTTTCATCAGCAAGTAATGGGAGTAGATTTGGTTCATTTTCTACAGCAGCAAAAAGAGCTATATATTGTTTGTTAATATTTATATTTTCAATATTTTGCATTATATATTTCCTTGCATTATTACATATTTCAGTCTCTTGCTTTTTTTTATTTTCATCAGAAATATTTTTTCTTATTTTAAAAAAATGATTTCGTAATTCTGACTTTGTTAAATTCTCAAATTTTTTCATTTTTTATATTTTTTATATTTTTTATATTTTTTATATTATTAATTATAATAAGAAGAATAAGAAGAAGAAGAAGAAGAAGAAG
>CAMZLA010000093.1 GCA_947311665.1 uncultured Candidatus Altimarinota bacterium
CCTTTTTTTCAAAAATAATTCTTCTTCTTGTTTCTTTTGTTCTAATTTTTTATTTGTTGATGATATATTTTTTTTTCCTTCTATATTTTCACCTTTTTCTGAACTGTTTAGAGGATTATTTAGATAATTTTTATCAGCAAAAAAAACTTTTCTTTTTTCTAAAAAAAAGTTTTTTTCTTGTTGTCCAATAAAAAATAAAGAGGGTATCATTTTTACTTTTTTTTCATATAATATTTATTCAAATATATTTATATTTTTTTTCATTTTATCTATAACTTTCTTTCAATATCATTCGTCCTCCAAAAAACATTATAAGTCCTCCTAGTAATAAAAACCAATGAAAAGGAATATCTAACCCAGATTGTGGGCTTGTTTTTGGGGTTGCATAGGTTTTATTCTTCAATGAAGCATTTGCTGTTTTTTCATCAGATGTAATTTCTGCACCGTAATATCTAAAATTTTCATCTTGCCCTGTTTGTTTCGCATCTGGAAAAATTTGTTCGAAAAATGGATGACTTTCACTTCCTTCTGTCCCAATTACTACATATGTTTCATCGGAAAAATCTGACAATTTTCCATCTTGTGTATATGCCTGAACAGAAAAATATATTCGTTTTCCTTTTTCAAAAAAATCGTTTTTAAATTTATAAATATTTGTTTTTCCTAAATCTCGTCGGTGCATATATTTTCCAGAAGTTGTGGAGTAATAAATATAATATCCTGAAATTCGAGAATCTTCTCCTTGTTTCCAAATATGTTCTACTCGTCCATTTGAATATGTTCTACTTCGAAATCCCTGCGGTCTTGGAAGTGCTATTTCATTTTCAACCGATGAAGAAGTATTTGAATTTTGTGAATTATTATTATTTTGTGAATTATTATTTTCTATTCCATAAACATTTGTTCCATTTTGAGTTTCTTCCAAATCTTTTGGTTTTGTATATACTTTTGGTGCCGATTTCACACTTTGAAATATAAGAGATGATGGTTTGTTGTTTATTATATTGGCAGGAACATTATTTTCGATTATAACCAATGCGGTTTTTCCAATATCATCAGAAATAAAATCTATAAATTCTAGTTGAGAACTATTTACATTTTTTTTCACTTCAAGTTGTATATCGGCAACAATAATTTCTTTTTTTGTAATTGCTTCCCCTGTTACCGCTCTCCCAATACGAATTTCTCCTTTATCATTTATTGCTTTAAATTCTCCAGGTGCTGCCAAAGGAAATTCTGATGTATCATCAAAAAGTCTTTGAACAGAAAAAATTGTCGGATTATATTTTATCCAACTTTGTACAGAATAGATTGGTGCATTTTCTGGATTATTTGCCATAATTCGCAAAGAAATAATATCTCCTTTTTTATAATTTCCAGAAATATTATTGTTTATAACATCGGTACATTTTGAGCCATGACACTCTTGAAAAAACAAGGTAGCAGGAAGTTCACTTGCAAAAATTTTCACTGAAAAAAGTGAAGAAAAAGCGATGAATGAGAAAAAAAGAAACAAAAGTTTCATAAAAATATTTATTTTTTTATATATATTTTTGTTATTCATAAAATGTTTATTATTTGAAATTTCATATTATTATATCAAATATTGCCGAAAAAGAAAAGAAATATTATTGTTTTCTTTTTCTGGTTTCTGCATAATGAAAATATTCAATATTTTTCAATATTTTTATGAGTAAAGAAACTCTAGGGTCGATAATTATAGGGGCGATATTATTATTTCTTTTAATAATTCTTATTTATTGGTTGTGGGTAAAAATTCAAACACATTCAAAAAAAACTCTTTTTAACAAAGTTATAGATGCTGTTCTTTTACCTATAAATTTTGGAGCATTGTTTTTAGAAAATAGAAGAATTGAACAGCTTCCATTTTATTACCGATGGTTTTTAAAATTTACAAAATTTACTTCACGAATTAGCTATTTTCATTTTTTACCAAAATTTATTATTGCATTACTTGCAGAAACTCTCATCAGCTTTACAACTGGACAAGATGTGCTAACGGCTATTGTATTTTCTTGGAGTATATTATTTTTAGTTATTATTACTCTTGTTGAAGGGAAAAGTGGAGAAATGGAAGAAGAAACTGTTGTTTTTGCCAATAAATTATTTCTCTATACCGTTTCGATGATTACACTTTTTTGCATCATCATATATTATTTTTTCTGGGAAGGAATGCTTGAAGAATATTTTCAATCTCCTTTTTTACAATTTATGGGAGAAGCGGCACATTGGTTCAATGAAATGTTAATAAATCTTTGGTATCTCTTTTTAGAAGCAGGCATTGGAATTCAAATAGGGATTGTTGCCATTCTTCTTTTTTATATTGTTGCATCTGTATATGTTTCAAAAAAAGTTGGAAAATAATTTTTTTTGAAAGTTTATTAATAATGTTTTAATAGGCTCAATAAGTAATTTTGCAGGTTTTTGATAATATTAATCCACCAAAAACCCTCCACGCTGATGTTTCCACATTTGAGCATATTTCCCTTCTTGAGAAATGAGTTGAGTATGAGTTCCTTCTTCAATAATTTTTCCACCTTCCATTACAATAATTCTATCCATTTTCATAATAGTAGATAATCTATGTGCAATAACTATTGCTGTTTTATCTGATATTAAGGTAAATATACCTTTTTGCAATTCACTCTCTGTTATTGAGTCTAAAGCCGATGTTGCTTCATCTAAAATAACAATTTGTGATTCATCGATAAAAGCTCGAGTTAATGCAATTCTTTGTTTTTCTCCTCCAGAAAGTTTTACTCCTCGCTCTCCGATAAGTGTATCTAAACCATTTTCTAGGTTTTTTACAAAATTATATCCTTGAGATTTTTTTAAGGCCTGCCAGATCTTTTCATCTGAAACTTCTTTACCCAATGTAATATTTTCTCGCAAGGTTCGATGAAACATTTCTGGCATTTGTGGAACAAGAGAAATTTGAGACCGTAACGATGAATATGTAAAATCTGTAGAAAGAATATCATCAAAATATATTCCACCTTTTTGTGGTTCGAAAAATCTAAATAGTAAGTTCGTAAGTGTTGTTTTTCCAGATCCCGAATGTCCTACCAAAGCAATGCTTTCTCCTGATTGAATATGAAGATTAAAATCTTGAAATAAATAATCTTTTGAATTGTAACCAAATGAAATATTTCGAAAGTCTATTGCTCCTTTTTTTATTTTATAATGCTTTGCTGTTATTGCATCTTTTTCAATATCTGCTTTTTTAATAATTTCTGCCATTTCAGAGCTATCGGCAATAGCAACAAAGAGATTTCGTAAACTTCGTCCAAATTCCCAAATTTTATTAAAGATAAAAAGTAGAACTGTTTGAAATAAAATAAATTCTCCTATCTCAAAATTTCCCAAACTCCATTTTTCAATAAGATGGTAAATAAAAAATATTTCAATAGCAACCATCAATATTGACTGAATTGCCATTATAACACTCGACAATAACCAAGAAATTTTCATTTTATCATACCAATAATTTAAACCCTGATGTATTGTTTTTTTTTCATATTCTTCAATACCAGAAGTTTTAACAGTGAATATATTAGAAAATGTATCGGTATACAATCCTCCAACTTTTGAATCGAATTGTGTTACCTGTTTATCAAATTTTATTTTCCAGAAAAAAGCTCCTCCAGAAAATAATAAATAGACTATTGCCCAACACAAAAAAACAGTTGCGAGATATGCATCTTCCAAATAGAAAACAATAAACCCTGTAAAAATTGCTAAAAAATTTGTAAGTCCATTAAAAAAAAACCAATCTGTTATAGATTCAAAATTATAAATAAATTTATGTCCTTTTTTTAATAAAGTTCCAGAAAATTCATTTTGAAAAAATATATATTTTTGTTTTTTCAATACATCAAAAGTTCTCAATGATAAATCTCTCATTCCTCCCACTTGAAAAGGAATCATAAACCAGTCAAAAATTCTCCAAAAAACAAATTGAAGAGCATAAATAATTGAAATAAAAAATAATGCAACAAACGCTGATGAATAGAGATTTTCTGTAAAATCTTCTGCAAAAATATTTGCTAAATCTTTATAATATCTGTAAATAAATATGTCTCCCACAACAGACACAACAATAACAAAAGATAGAATTGCAAGCATCCATTTTCTTTTCCAAATAATTTTTCTATATTCCTTCCATAATTCTTTCATATAATTCTTTAAATTTGTATTTTTCTAATAATTAGAGATAAGACGATAATCTATAATTAAAGAGATTTTATTGTAACATTTTTTTATAAATATACAAAACAAAAATATTTTTCCCGTAGGGGCGTACCCTTGTGGTCGTCCTGTTTTATTATTATATACTTTTTTTATATATTCATTGGTTGTTCTCGATTTAAACTCTCCAACAATTTCTCCGATTGGGC
>CAMZLA010000094.1 GCA_947311665.1 uncultured Candidatus Altimarinota bacterium
AAAAAAAAGCATATCGAGATGAAAAAGAAAATGCTCCTGCTAAAACATTAAATGAACTCGATATTTCACTTAAAATTTCTTTCATGTGAAAATCATGTTTGGGTACTGCTTTTCTTTTTACTTCATTCTCTTTTGCTAAAATATCTAATACAAAAAGTCGTGCTTCATTCAGTAAACTTTTAGATTTTTTCGATGCTTTTTTTAAAGAATTTACTGTTGTATCTGGTAAGTCTTTTATTTCTTTTTGAATTTGTGCATTTAATGCTTTGGAAACTTTTAATATTTTTTCTTGTAAAGGTTTATCGGCTTTAGAAAGTTTTGTTTTTACTTTATCTGGATGAGAGATAACATGAAGAACTTTTTTCCATTCAATTCCTTTTTCATCAGAAAATACTAAATCAACCTTGTCTTTTTCATTTTCAAAATGAGATTTGAAATAGAGAAAAACAATAAACAAAAAAACCATTAAAAAAAACTGAGCAATTAAAGATCCAAAATATAAAAAAACTCCTCCTGTTATAATCCCAAACAGCATTCCAACACTTTCTGCTATTTTTTTTTGAGAAAATTCAACTCCTTGATTTTTTTCTTCTGTTTTATTCATTATAAGTGTATTCATTGTGATGTCATAGAGATCAAATGCCCAAATATAAAAAAATGCAGCAAGAATAGTGAATGCAGGAAGTGCAAGTGTTGATGAAAAAATTTGACTTCCAAGAAAAATTCCAACAGAAATCATTAATCCAATAATAGCTATGAGTATAAGCGTTTTTGATTTGAGTGTTTTTTGCATATAGAGCCAAATTCCATTTACAAAAAGCCCAAAAACATTTGCTATTGCTAAAATAACACCAACATAAAAAATAGCATTTTCATTTCCAGAAAATCTTTCAATCAAAAATACTGCCATTGCATATGCAAGAACAGTATAGGCATACATAAAATTGAATGCTCCAAGGTAATACATCAGCCGTTGCTTTGTTTTAATCGTTGTCGATTTTAATATATGTGGGGCTTTCATTTGGTATCACTATTTTTTAATAATTATTTTCCAGATAGAGTTTTTGCAAAACTTGAAATTATTGGCAATTGAACATATCTTCCAGACCATGCCATATATGCTGCAAAGGCAGAAGCTCCAAAAAGAGTCATGTAAAAAACCCAAAAAATAAAGCTGACTCCAAAAATAAATTTTAAAAGAAAATAAAATGGAAGAGATGCAAGAAAAATTGCTAAAATAGCAAATCCTTGCCAAGCATGATACATCGCAAAAGGGGAGTCTTTTCGAGTATTTAAAACAAAAAAACTGAGGAAAGGAAAATATGATAATCCTGCAAATGTTCGTTCATCATCATTAATTTCATTTTCTTGTGGAAGTCCTTGTTCTTCTAAATTTTCAAGAGTAATTCCAACACTTTCCCATGGCTTGCTTGCCATTTTTCTAATGAAAGATTCATGAGATTCAGGTTCTTTCTTTTTATCATCATCTTCTTCATCATTATCTTCTTTTTCATCATCATCATTATCATCATCATTATCATCTTCATCTTCATCTTCATCTTCATCTTCATCTTCATCTTCATCTTCATCTTCATCATTATCTTCTTCATTATCTTCTTCATCTTTATCTTTATCATTGTCTTCTTCCTCCTCATCTCCTTTTTCTTCTTCATCGTTATCTGAATTGTAATTTTCTTCAACTTCTTCTTCTCTTTCTCTTTCATCTTCTTCATTATTTATTTCATTGTTTTCATTTTCTTCTCTTTCATCTTTATCTTCTTCTATTTCTTCTAAAGGTTCTTCAATATTTTCTTGTTGATGAATTTCAGAGTTTTTATTAGAGATTTCTTCTCCTATATTCATTTCATCAATTTCATTTTCAATTTCTTCTTTTTGCATTTGTTTCTCAAGAGAATTGTGAGTGAGAGGTATTTCTGTTCCCAAAATTATTTTTTTTTGCATTTCTTTTTTCTCTAGCAATTCTTCTTCTTTTTTAATTTTTTTTGTTATTAATTCAATATTTTTAGGTCTTTCTTCATATATTTCTTCATGAGTTTTTTCATGTTCTTTATTTTGTGTTAATTTTTCATATTTTGTTTTATATTTATGGTTTGGGAAATATTGAAGAATAAGTTTCATTCCTGAGATAACTTTCTTTTTTTCTTTGTTTTTATACCACTGAACAACTTTTTTTTCTGCTTGTTCCAGTTTCATTTTTGTTGCTTCTTCAAATTTTTCTTCAGGAGTTTTTTCTGTAAAAATATTTTCTTCATCACTTTCACTTTCATTAAATACATTATTCTCATCAGTTTCATTTTTTTTCTTTTTAGTAAGAGGAATGATATATGATTTTACCGTATCTAAAAATCCTGATTTTTTTTCAGTTTTATTTTTATTTTTTTCACTATTATTCTCGTTTTTCCCCTCGTTTTGTTCTTTGTTTATTTCTTTTTCATTTATTTCTTCTTCTTTTTTTTCTGGATATTTCCCAGTAAGAACAAACATAAATTTATCTTTTATGCTTCTTTTTTTTTTCAATGATTTTTTTGTGATATTTTTTTTCATTTTTCATTACATAAAAGTGTTTCGAATAAGTATATCAAAAAATATTGATTGTTGCAATTTTTTTTAATGAATGATAGAATGCTATGAAACACATAAAATATATATATTTCAATATTTTACATTATGACAAAAAAAACAGAAATATTAGAGGAAAAGATGCGGAATAATACATATAAATTTGATGAAAAATATGAAGATGAAAAAGTCTTATATTCTTTTAAAACACCTGAATATATAGAAGAGCAAAGAGGTCAGGTTTGGTATGTAGGAATGGGAATAGGAATTATATTAGGAGTGCTCATTGGAATTTTTCAAGAGTCTCTCAGTCTTATTCTTGTATCTATCACTATTGGGGCAATATATACTCTTACTCATAATAAAAAACCAAAAATGGTAGAGGTGAAATTTACAGAAAGTGGAATGATATGGCGTAATACATTTTATTTATATCAAGAAATAGAAAAATTTTGGATTTTATGGAAACCAGGAGAAAGAAAAACGTTGCATATTTGGCTTTCAAAAAAAGTTTCAAAAGAAATTGTAATTCCAATTCATATGCAAAAAATTTCTGATATTAGAGATGTTTTGGGATATTATGTTCCAGAAATTGAAGGAAGAAAGGAACCGTTATCCGATTTATTAAGTCGAAAATTGAAACTATAATTATTAAAAAAAAATAAAAAAACAAAAAAAATGACAGATAAAAATCCTGAATTATTGGGCTTACAAAAAAGAATTGGAGGAACAAATGAAAATGTTCTTTTATATCCTTTAGGTGAAGAATTAACTACTAATACTTCAAATTTATTAGAAGCAGCACGAAAAAAAATTCTATCTCAACAATTATCTTCATCAAATTCATCAGATTCATCCAATCCATCAGGTTCATCAGATATAAATTTAAAATTTCCTGTAGGAAATGAAAAATTAAGAAAATCATTAAAAGAAAATAATATAGGAGAAAATAATATAGAAGAAAATAATATAGAAGAAAATAATATAGGTTATTTTTCTCAAAAACTCGATGCATTATCTGTGCAAGTAAATAATAATAGAGTTCCAAATCCTCATTTGTTTTCAATTCTTACACAAGAAAATATTATAGAAGAATTGGCTCCTTTATGGGAGAATATAGATTTTGAAGAATTCCCAATTGAAGGAGAAATTGATGCTTTTAAAAGTCATGCAATTTCTGCATTGGAAGAGATAAATATTTTTTTATATCAGGCTCAAAATAATGCAGATTGGGAAAATAAAGATAGAGCATTTCAAGAAAAATTATATTCAGATATAGATAAAAATGTTCGATATATTTGGGAAAAAAATATGGAAGGAATGTTTAATGGAGAAAATATTTCTTTAGAATATTTTTTTAAAGAAATGTTGAAAGCAAAAATTTTTAAAGCAGCCGATGCTATGAGAATTGCTTTGGAGTCAGAAAATAATGGATATGATACTGATGAATATAAAAATTTTATAAATAAGCAATATTCAGAAGAAGAATGGAATAAAATGCGTGAAGAATATATAAAAGGAAAACAAAAAAATTTACAACAAGCAGAAAATGAAAAAATAAAAGCAAAAGAATATAGAGGGAAAATAATTTCATCATATGAAAAGACTAATAATAAACCATTTCCACCAACAGCACAATTAAATGATTATGTTGATGCACATGCCAATCTTATTTTATCGGAAGCAACACCAGAGGGAGAATTTTCATATTTATTTCAAGAAGGAATGAAAGACGATTTTGTTGAAGTTATTCAATTTTTAAATGGAAGCATTCAAAAAATATCTCCTCAGGCATATAGAGCAATGGTTGCATTGTTAAAAGATGCAAAAAGAAAAAATGAAAGAGAAAAATGGGTAAATAGAAATATTAAAAAAGTAATGACTCATTATGAGAAATATCAAAAAAAGAAAAAGCCAGATAGAGACAATTCAGATCCTAAATATATAGATATTCAGGGAAGAATTATGCATTCTGATGAATTGTATCAATTAGGAATGATGAGATTGGCAGAACGAGCAAAAATAAAAATGATGGAAAATTCAGAAAATGGAGATGTTTCTCAGTTTTTATCAATGAATGATTCATCAGAAAATATTCAAAAATTTATTACTGATACCAATAATGGAGTAGGGGTTATTGATGGATATATTGTAAAAAATCAGCATACCGATAGAGCAGATAGCTCTAGTGATACGCAATTGGCAGGAAGAATAACTCCAGAATTTTTTCTATTGGATAAAGTTATTGGAACTGGGGGGATTTTTGTTGCTATTGCAAATACTGTTATGGCTTTTGCAACTGGGAATTGGGGAGCTGCTGCACCATATATTGCAGGAGGATGGGGGGCTAATTATCTGATGTATAAAGGATTGTTTAATTCTGGATTGAGCAAGGTTATGCATCCAGAAAAAATGTTGAATAATATTGTTCAAGAAAGTTTTGCTAATGAACATTATCCAGAATATTTTGGAAATGCATGGGAAGTTGCATTGGCAAAATCTATTAAATGGCCTGCAGGAAAAGGAAAGGGAATGAAAACCGATTTAAAATTGATAAAAAAAGAAAGAGAAAAAAGATTTGAAAAAGAAGAAGGGAAATTATCATTTCCTCAAAAAGATTTGCGAAAAGAACGAACTGAAAAAGTAGAAAATATTTCTGTTGATTTTTTTAGAAATAATAATTCTGAAAAAAATAATCAAAATAGTCAAAAAGGATTACTGTCTAAATATTTACCTCAAGCACATATTTTAGGACCTGATGGTGTTTTATATAAAAAAGATAAATTTTTAGATTTAGTTCAAGCAAATGAACAGAGTACTGGAATGAATGCACATATTCGATATGAAATGATGGGAAGAATTTCTAAAAGAGTTGGAAAAAAAGACAGTTATATCCCTTTATTCGATCAATTATTACAGCATTATACTCAAGAAAGATCTGTTAAAAAATATGAAAAATAAATATTATAAAAATTTTAATATAAAAAAATGCCTAAAGAAAAAGAACTTTCACCAGCGGAACAGAGAAAAATATCAGCATTATTTCTTGATACCCCAGAAAATGACAATAGTAATAATAGCAATTCTGGAATGACAAATCTTTCAGGAAGAAATGCAATTCTTCTTTCTGTTCTTGCGGAACAAGAAAAAAATAATGAAAGTGGAAGCAAAGAAGAGAAAAAAAGAAAACATAGAACAGAACAAAATAATAGAATGTTGGCTCAGGTTCAGGATAATATGAGAAAGAGACGAAACTTGGAAGTAA
>CAMZLA010000095.1 GCA_947311665.1 uncultured Candidatus Altimarinota bacterium
AAATTTTTTATAAATTTCTCCTCTTTTCAAACATCGTTCAAGTAAAATTGAGGAATCTTCTTGAAGAGAAAATCCAATTCTAAAATTTCCAATTCGTTTGCGATAATAATTTGTAAATCCTTGCATTTTTTTTATATTAGAGATTTCATAAAGAGAAGAGATTGCTATTAATTCTTGAATAAAAGAAACTATTTTTTTTTGAAGATTTTTATTTGTAGATGAATTTTTAAGCATATCTTTTTCAAATTGATGAGAAATATTAACTATCATATTTTTTTAAAAATTTTTGAGAAGAAATATATTTTTTATTTTTAAAATCATTTTTTCTTTCTTCCATCATTTTTCCTAAAAGCATATCTTCAATTTCATCAAAAACCTTTGGATGATGTTTTTCTAAATATTGAAGAGTTTCTTTTCTAAAAAGAATAGAGCTTTCTTCTTCCCATTGTTTTTTTGTAATAGTTATCATTTCTTTTTGTAAAATTATATTTTCAATATATTATTTTTTATTATTTTTGTCCATTTATATTTTTTTTATTAAGCTCGAGAACAAGGTCTCGAGTTCCTTTTTTAAATCGTAAATTTTCTCTTATTACCGCTCCCAATAAATTTTCTAACAATTCATCAGGAAGTAATGGAATGCTTTCAATCCAGCGTTTTCTTCTGGGTTCATCACTATTTAAAAACAATGCGCCTTGCAAAAGCATCAGCAATTTTTTTTCTTTTTCTTTTCTGACTCTTTTTGCTAAATCTTCATCAGTTCCCATTTTTTTTCTTAAAGCAGAAAAATCTATTTTTTTCTGTGCCTGTTGTTGTTTTTTCTTTTCTTCATCGGCTATTCCTGCAATGTTTTTGTTCTGATGAACCGATGAAGAAGCATGAGCTTTTTTCATTTTTTGCTGTAATGCTTGCATTCTGTTTCCTGCCGATTGATTTTTTTGTGTGGGCATTCCCATAAAAAGTGAGTAATGAAAGATGTATAAGATATTATCATTCTTTTTATTATATCAAAAAAAAAGAGATTTTACCAGTTTATTTTTTTTCAATTTTTTTCTTATTTCTCGTTTCATTTCCCAACAAAGCAAAGAGAATAAAGGCAATAGAACTTTCTTCCCATAAATGCGTAAAAAGTGCCATAAACGACAACGCACAAAAAACAGGGAAAAGAGACGAATGTTTTCTATACAAAATTATTCCTATTGAAAGAGTGATGAGAAAATAAATAATTCCTCCTACAAATCCCAATTCTGTAAAAATTTGTAAATACCAATTCTCATTCAAAAATTTATATTCATCTCCCATATTTGCCGATGCTGGTCCTGCTGTTCCCAATCCTTGTCCTGCTGGTTCTTTTTGCATTATTTCCCAACTTTCAACAATTCCTTGCATATGTTTTTCTGTTGAACCTTCACGAAAAAACAATTCATCAGATTTTCCAGAAAGAAAAATAGAAGAAATAATTATTCCAAAAATGCTAATGCTAGAAAAAATAATTTTCCATGAAAAAATGGGAATATTAAAATATAAAAAAAGAGTGGTTATCAACAATATTATTTCTGCTATATATGCTCCTCGTGAATATGTCCAAAACAAGAGCGGAAGAAGAGAAATGAAAAATATGCTATATAGAACTTTTTTTATTATTTTATTTTTTTCATCAGATGAGAAAAATATGAAATGAAAAATAATTCCTGAAAGAAAAACAAGAAATGCTCCAAATCGTATAGGTCCAGCAAAAAAAGAAGTTAATCGACATGAATTTGTATTTTCTAATAATTGGCAAAAACTTGCTGGTTTTTCTGCAGTATCTACACTTGGAGCATCGAAATATCCAAATTGTATTAAAAAATCTGGTGAAGAATATTTTTGAATATATGCAAAAATAACAACAAAAAATCCAGCAACAAGACTTATTATTTTTAACTGATGAAAAAATTTTTCTGTGAATGGGAAATGTTTACAACAGAATAAAATCCACAGAAAAAAGAAATTATATTTTATTCCTAAAATAACTCGTAAAATATTTTCACCATTCACTTCTCCCATTTTCCATATTCCAATCAGCAATCCAACCAAAGAAAAACTCACAATAAGATTATCTATAATATCAAATTCTTTTTGTGTATTTTTAAAATGAAGAAGTATCCAAAGTCCAGAAATAGCGAAAAAGAAAACAAGAAAAATTTCTTTCCAGCCACTTAAAAGAAATGGTGCGGGGGTTGTAACATCAAAAAAAGTGCTATTTAAAAAAGTTATTCCAAATGCATGAAAAGGGAGAAGGAAAAAAAATGAAAGCAAAATATATTGAAAATATTTCATATTTTTTTATATGGTAATGAATATAATTATTTACAAATTACATCAAGTTTATTACAGTAGAGATAATAAATCTAATTATTTTAGAATATTTTATTTTATGGGACAAAAACAATTTGATAAATGGAACATTAAAAAAAAAGAATAGAAATAATAAAAGCCAGTTTCTCATTACTGGGAAACTAGCTTCTATTTACACCCTTAATACAAAGGGGGGGGCCATCATTTCAGGCATTGTACACTTATTCTATCTCAATATACTTATTTTGTCAATATTACCTATGGCACGAAGTAAAAAATTATCGAAGAAAATTACTCAAGAAATTTGGGCTGTTGTTTTTGTTTGTCTTGGAATATTACTCTTTCTTTCACTTTCTAATAATTTGGGAGAAGCAGGAAAATGGATAAATATTTTTTCTCTTCGGCTGTTTGGTTCTGGAGTCTGGGTTTTTCCTTTCATTCTTCTTGCAACAGGAATTTCTCTGTTTTTAAATACTCTCATTAAATGGTCGATGTATTCTCTTTTGGGAATATTACTATTGTTTTTTTCCATAGAAGGATTATTACATATTTCAGCTGTTGATATTTCTCAAATGAATCAGGCGTTAGTTGTAGGAGGAGGAATGTTTGGGGTCGCATCGAGTGTATTATTTAGAACTTTATTGGGAGATGTAGGAGCAACTATTGTTCTTGTTTCTTTTTTATTGATTGGCTTACTTATTGCATTTCAAACATCTCTTTCTGATGTAATGAAAAAAATATGGGCAGGATTATTATTTCTTTTTCAACCAGCACCAAAAACAAAAGCAGAAATAAGAAAAGAAAAAGCCGCAGAAAAAAGAGAAAAAAAAGAACAAGAAAAACTTTTCAAAGCAGAAGAAAAGAAAAGAATAGCGGAAGAAAAGTTACAAGCAAAACAAGCAGAAAAACAATTATTGGAAAATTCTATTCTTACTACTGAAAAAGTAGAAAATTATGAAAATAGTAATGATGATAATTATGAAAATTCATCAGAAGAAAAAGAAAATAATTTATTTCGAATAAATAGAGGAGAAAATAATGAAAATAATGAAAATAGTAAAAATAAAACAAATGAAATATCTGAAATAAATGAAGAAAAAATAAAAGAAATTCCAGAAAAAAAAGAAGTGAGACCAGAAGATCAAGATTTTTCTTCATGGGAAAAACCAACATTCGATTTATTGGAAGATGGAAATTCAATTGTTCATGTACCAGACAAAGAATTGCATGAAATTGGACAAAAAATTGTTGAAAAATTGGCTCATTTTAAAATTGGAGTACGAATGGATAGTGCTTTTGTTGGGCCAACAGTTACACAATTTGCTCTTCAACCTGATGAAACAGTGAAATTGAGTAAAATTACGAGTTTAAAAAGTGAACTTGCCCTTTCTCTTTCGGCAGAAAGTGTACGAATTGAAGCTCCTATTCCAGGAAAAAATTTAGTAGGAATAGAAATCCCAAATAAAAAAAGATCGACAGTTCTCATGAAAGAAGTTATTACCAATTCTGCATTTAAAAATGCTTCTGGGAAATTACGATTGTGTTTAGGAAAAGATGTTTCTGGAGAATCTATTGTTCAATCTCTTGATGAAATGCCTCATCTTTTAATTGCAGGTTCTACAGGATCTGGAAAATCGGTAGGAATGAATGCATTTTTAATTTCAATGCTTTTTGAAAATTCTCCTGCCGATTTACGATTTATAATGGTTGATCCAAAAAGAGTTGAATTGATGCCATATGAAGGAATTCCACATCTTTTAACTCCTGTTATTACCGATGCCAGCAAAGCTCTTTCTGCTTTGCGATGGTGTGTAAGTGAGATGATGCGACGGCTTGATGAATTTGCAAAAGTAGGAGCAAGAAATATTGCAGAATATAATGATGCAATGCTTGAACGAGCAGAAAAAGAAGAAAAAAAATGGGAAACACTTTCTCAAAAATTACAGAAAAAAATTGAAACAGAATTTAGAAAAGAAATGTTTCCAGATTTATCATCGGTGCAATATGAAGAAATGAAAAAAACTCAATCTGATGAAGACAGAGAAATGCTGGAAGATACTTTAAAACTTCGATTGGCAGAAGATTTGAAAAAAGAATTGGGAGAAAAGAAAAATTGGAAAAAAATTCCTAAAATAGTAATTATTATTGATGAACTTGCAGATTTAATGATGCGAGAACATAAGAAAGAAACAGAAGCGATGATTTGTAGAATTGCACAAATGGCTCGAGCCGTTGGAATGCATCTTGTTATTGCGACACAACGACCATCGGTTGATGTAATTACAGGGTTAATTAAAGCAAATATTCCAACACGAATTGCCTTTACCGTAACTTCTGCAATAGACTCTCGAACTGTTCTCGATTCTATGGGAGCAGAAGATTTATTAGGAAGAGGAGATATGTTATATACCAGTCCACAACTTTCTCGACCAAAACGAATTCAAGGAATTTATATTTCTGGAAAAGAAATAGAGCGAGTAGTAAATCATTTAAAAATAAAAATATCTGATGAAGATTTTTTTGCAGACCATATTTCTCTCGATGAAGCACCAGATGTTGTAGATGTTCCAGGTTTTAATCCCAAACCAAAAGGAGGAGGTGATGCTCTTACCGAAGAAGCTATTGAAGTAATTAAATCGACAGGAAAAGCATCGGCTTCATTATTACAAAGAAGACTTTCTGTTGGATATGCAAGAGCAGCAAGAATTCTTGATGAAATGGAGGAAGCAGGATATATCGGTCCGAGTAAAGGAGCAAAAGCCAGAGATATTTTTCTATAAAATATATCCTCAATGAAAAAAATTTTATTATGTATTACCGGTTCTGTTGCGGCAGTAAAAAATTATGAAATTATTAGAAAATTTCAAAAAGAAAATTATGAAGTGCAATGTGTTGTTTCTAAAGGAGGAGAAAAATTTATTTCTCGTCTTGCACTTGAATCTTTGACAGGGTTTCAGGTTTTAGGACCAGATATCTTTTCTTTCCAATATTCAGAAAATCCTACAGAAAAAATTAAAAAAGAAATATATGCTCATATAGAAGCATCGAAAAATATTGAAGGAATTGTTATTGCGCCATGTTCTGCCAATAGTCTTTCGGATATTGCACATGGAAAAGGTGATAATTTTCTTCTAGCATTATTATTAGCAAATGAAACACCTGTCTTACTTGCTCCTGCAATGAATGATAGAATGTGGAGAAATGAAGCAATGCAAAATAATATAAAAAAAATGAAGAAATGTAATTATTTTTTTGTACCTCCTCAAACAGATGAAATATTGGCATGTGGAGATATTGGTTCTGGGAAAATGGCAGAAACAGAAACTATTTTTTTATATTATAAAAAAATGATATGCCAAAAAGAAAAAAAGAATATTTTGAAAGGAAAAAATATTCTTATAAATGCAGGAGGAACAAAAGAATTTATTGATCCTGTTCGATATATTGGAAATGAATCGAGTGGATTGACGGGGAAAATATTTGCAGAACAAAGTTTTATTTTAGGAGCAAAAACAATAACAGTTGTTACAGGAAATATTTCTGTTTCATATAATGATGATATTTCTGAAAATTTTCATTTTTCTTCATCGGCTGAAATAAAAAAAGAAATGGAAAAATATTTTAATAATTCCGATATTATTATTTTTTCTGCGGCTATTTCTGATTATATTCCATTGAAAAAATCTGATGAAAAAATAAAAAAATCATCAAAAAATTCTCTTTCTCTATCATTTAAAGAAAATATTGATATTGCTTCTTTTTTTGCACAAAAAAAAAAGAAAAATCAAAAATTTATTGGTTTTGCTCTCGAAACTGAAACTGATGAAAAAAAATTGGAAAATATTTTAAAACAAAAATTGGAAAAAAAAGGCTTTGATATTATTTTAGGAAATAGTCCAAAAAGTTTTTCTTCTCATCAGGCTGAGTTTTTAGTATACGACAGAAAAAATAACGAGTTTCTAAAAAAACAAGGGAAGAAAAAAAATATTTTTTCTGAACTTTTAATGTTTCAACAAGCTCAACAACCGTAACTATTCAAACACTGGACAAACTTAATAATCTTAAAAACGATATTTTTTAAGAGTTTTCTTTCATTATTTTTTCATGAATTTTTTACACAAACATTATCCATTTCCTTTTCTTCTTTTTTCACTAGGAGCATTTATTTCATATTATATTTCTCAAGGATTTTATTTGAATGAAGTAGGAAATCTTATGACTTTTTCATGGATTATAAATTCTGATTGGATGATGCATTTGGCTCAAGTACAGGCATTTGCTCATTTACCTTTTGCTCAAGTCCTTACAAATCATCCGTTATATTCTGGAGAAATTTTAAGTTATCCTTTTTTTGTGAATTGGTTTTCTGGAAATTTATTATCTCTCACAGGAAATCTTGTTTTTTCCATGACATTTCCTCTCTATCTTGGAACTTTTTTCTTTCTATTTGGAATATATTTTCTTTCATATCAGCTTACAAAAAATGTTTGGGTTTCATTTCTCACTCCATTCATTTTCTTTTTTCTTGCAGGATTTCAAGCATATTATACTCTTCAAGAATATTCTTGGCTGGAATGGAAAACACTATGGGATTATCAATATGATCTCGATTTTCTTGTTCCTCTTGGGTTCAATTGGAAATCTTTTTTCCTTACAACATATCTTCCACAGCGTTCTTTTTTATGGGGAATGGGGATTGGGACAATTGTTTTAGGGCTTTTTGTTCAACTTTTTTCATCTGATGAAAATAATAAAATAACAAAAAATCATTCCAATTCAATATTTATTTTTTCTCAATATTTTTTATTGGGACTCTTGCTTGGAATATTGTCTATTATTCATACTCATAGTTTTCTTTGGTTTTTCTTTTTATTTTTCTTTTTATCATTGATGTATTTGAAAAAATTTTTCAATTTTTTCTTTCTGGGATTGGGAGCATGTTTTACAGGACTTCCATTTGTATATCTCCTCTTGCAAAAAAAAGGAGAAGTGAGTGAATTTTCTCTTTTTCCATTGTCTCGTTTGGGATATGAAAACTTTTTTTCTGCTGATATTTTTTCATTTATAGCTAATAATCAAATAAAAGAAATTGTTGAAAATATTTCTCATATTTTTATATATTGGTTTTTTAATTGGGGAATTATTTTTTGTATTGGACTTATTGTTTGTATACCGTTTGTTTTTAAAAAAATATTTTCAGAAAAAATTTCAAAATTATTATATCCATTATTCATTCTTTCTCTTTTCTTTTTGTTTATTTTTTCTGTTATTCAATTACAAGGAAATCCTTGGGATAATACAAAAGTTCATTTATGGTCTGGATTATTTTTTAGTCTTATTTTTTCTGGGTTCATTGTTAAAATTTGGAATATAAATATTTTAGGAAAAATATTTTCTATTTTCTTCCTTTTCATTTCCATGGTTTCAGGAATAATAATGGTTTTTTCTGGAATAAATGATGAAAATGAAAAAGGAGAACATCTTCTTGTTTTTTCTAAAAATGATTTACAAAATGCAGAAAAAATAGCAGAAAAAATTCCTGCAACAAGTCTTGTTTTGACATCAGATTATTTCCATCATTATTTTGCACCTCTTACTCCAAATTCAATTTTTATGGGATATAGAGGGTGGATAGCTTCGTATGGAATGGATTATAATTCTAAAATTTCTATAGCAAAAGAAATTTATTCAGGAACAAAAAATGCATTACGACTTATAAAAGAAAATAATATTGATTATGTTTTAGTTGATAATTCTGCACAAGCAGAATATAAAGTTCGAATAAATCATAAATTTTTTCATAGATATTTTGAAAAAATAGAGATTGATAATGGAAGTGTTTTATATAAAATTATTGATGATAAAAAATTATTGAAATAAATAGAAAATAATTATTCACAATCTTCTACAATTGCCAAAGCCATGAAAAGTGCATTTTCTTCTCGTGTAGAGACAGGTTTCATTTTAGAAAAAATATTTTTTGCTTGTTGCAAATTTTCTTTTGTTCGTTCAATGCTCACATATTGAGATAATGTATTTTGAATGCATTCAAAAAATATTTTTTCTTTAGGTTTATCCGATGAAATGAAAAGTGGATATAATATTTTATTTTTTTCATCAGCTGGAAACCTTGTTTTATTTTTTCCCATATTTTTTAAAATATGATCTACCGCTTGTTTTGCAAAAACTAAACCTTCTAAAAGAGAGTTTGAAGCGAGTCTATTTTCTCCATGCACTCCACTATTTGCACATTCTCCAATAGCATAAATATTTTCAATATTTGTTTGAGCATTCTCATTTGTTGCAATTCCTCCCATACAATAATGAGCGCCAAAGGTAATGGGAATGATATCTGTTTCAGGATTTATTTGAAATTCTGAAAGCAAAATATTGGTAATAAATGGAAATTTTTCATGGAAATTTGTGATATTTCTGGCATCGAGAAAAATATTTTTTCCATTCATTTCATTTTTCCATACTGCATGAGAAACAATATCTCGAGGAAGAAGGGGATTTACAATCTCTTTTTCATCGGCTGTAATAATTTTCCCACCAGCACCTCGAATAGCTTCGGTTAAGAGAAGTCTTGGAAATCGTTCTTTTTTTAAAACGGTTGGATGAAACTGAATTTTAGACAACTCTTTCGTTATAATTCCTGCTTGCATTGCCATTGCAATAGCATCTCCAGTATTCCCTGGTGGAGAAGTCGATGCTGCATAGAGTGATGAATATCCTCCTGTTGCAATAATTAAACAATTGAAATGAAGAGCGAATGTTTGTTGTAAAGAAAAATTTCTATAAAAAATAATATTTTTTTTTATATCGAGATGGAATGCTGCAGAATGTTCTTGAACAATAATATTTTTATGTTTCACAATATTATTTGCCAGAGCATGAGCAATATTATTTCCTGTCCTATCTTTTGCATTCCAAATACGAGGGAAAGAATGCCCTCCTTCCAAATGTTGTTTTTTTGCAAATATTGAACCCCATCGTTGTAAATCTTCAATAATTTGTTTTCCTGATTCTACTAAAATTTTTACATTTTTTTCATTATTGGTATATTGTCCCGCTTTCATCGTATCTAAAATATGGCTTTCATAAGAATCTTTTTTTAGATTTGTAACAGCGGAAATTCCTCCTTGTGCCAGAGGAGTAGATCCTGAAATGAGAGGTCCTTTTGTAATAATGCAAACTTTTCCCATTTTTTTTTCTGCTAAACGCAATGCTGCAGACATTCCAGCAATTCCAGAACCGATGATAACATAAGAAAAATTTGTCATTTTATTTATTAGAATTATTTATTTTCTATAGTCTCACATCGACAACTTTTAATGAAATCTTTTCTTGGTCTTTCCACACATTAATTTCTGGAACAGCAACAATATCTATTTGCATTCCTTCTTCAAGATCTGAAAATTTATCTCCTTCACGAAACCAAATAGCAGAAAATGCTGGTTGTTGAGAAAATGGAGATTGCAGATATAATGAAAGATGTTGGTCATCACTTCCAACTGTTCTCACTTTTAGTATTGTAACTGATGAAAAAAGAAATGAAGGAAAAGGGTTTCCAATCCCAAAGGGTTGTGCTTTTTGCAAGTCTTTAATTTCATCAGTTGAAATTTCTTTTTTTATTTCTCCAAAATATTCAATTGTTGGTAAAGGGGGAGTGTCTCCTCGTTTTTCATTTACCACTACTCGATATTCACTACAAAAACTTTCAAAATGTTCTGGGTATAAACTGAGTCCTGCTGCTTGGGCATGTCCACCACAACCATAAAAAAATTCAGGATTTTTTTTCTGAATTTCTTTCAATGTTGTTGCAATATCAAAATCTTGAGGTCCTCTACAAGAACCAGTTATTTTATCTTTTTTTATTTCAAAAGCTATGGATGGTTTCCCAAATTGTTCGGCAAGTCGTCCAGAAATTAGTCCAATAATTCCTCCAGGCCAGTCTTTACTTCCTACTAAAAGAGCAGGAGAATCTTCTTGTTCTTGAATTTGGGTCATAGCTTCTTCCAAAAATCCTTCTACTAATTTTTGTCTTTTTTTATTCAATTCTTCCAATTCCATTGCTCGTTCTGCATTTCCCAAAAGCAATTCTAAGGAAATTCGAGGATGAGCAAGTCGTCCAGAAGCATTGAGTCTGGGAGCGATGAAAAATGCTATTGTTTCGGCAGTAAGACTCTCTTTTTTACTTCCAGAAATTTCTATGAGTTTGAGTAATGCATTATTTTTTGTTGTTTTTATTTTTTCAAGTCCTATCATCACAATTTTTCTATTTTCTCCTTGCAATGCTCCACAATCTGCTATTGTTCCCAATAACGCAATTTCTAATAATTCTTTTTCCATTGCCTCAGATTTTTTTTCTCCATATTTTTTTTGGAGCATAGCACGACAAAAATACCATGCCACTCCTGCACCCGTTAAATCTTTATCTGGAAATGGTTCGTTTTTTACAAGAGGATGTAAAATAGCTTCTGCAACGGGTAATTCATCTCCAACAGAATGATGATCTGTAATAATAGTAGTAATTCCCAATTGTTTTGCCAGAGAAATTTCTTCAAGATTTGAAACACCACAATCTGTTGTGATGAAAAGTTTTACTTGATTATTGAAGGCCTCTTCAATAAAAAATTTCGATAATCCATATCCATCATCTCGACATGGCAAACGATATGAAACATTTGCTCCTAAATGTTTAAGGGTTAAAAAAAGAACAGCAGTTCCACTCATTCCATCTAAATCATAGTCTCCAAAAATTAAAATTCGTTCATTGTTTTCAATAGAATTTTCTATAAGTTTTACTGCTTTTTCCATATCTTGAAACAAGAAAGGAGAACAGAAATCTGAAAATTTGGGGAAAGAAAAATCTTCTTCTTTTTTCCCATGAATAGATAAAAAATTTTCAAACAATGTTTTTTCATCTGATGAAATTCCACGAGATTTCCAAAGTTTATTAGTGAGAGAAAATTGTGTTGATGATATATTTGACATAATTTGTAGAGAAAATATTATTACTTGATTGAGTTTATACTTTTTTGTTATAATGAATTTACAAAGATCATAAGACTAAAACATATTGTCCTTGCGGATCCCGTCCATCGGTCGGAATTGAACCAAGGCGTAAGAAATATGAACAGCAGATCTTTTTTTGTTACTTAAAAAAAATCTCTTCATAGACTAATTTTTTTGAAAATATTTCATAAATTTTTTTATTCTGATATAACTTTTACTATTTTTTTTATTACATTAATTTTTTCCCAACATTTTTCTAAATTTTCATCAGTTACTGTTACATGTCCCATTTTTCTATGTGGTTTTGTTTCTTTTTTTCCATATAAATGCACTGCTACATTTTTCATTTTCATCAGTTCTTCAATTCCTTCATATTTTACTATTCCAGAAAAATCTTCTTCTCCCAATAAATTATAGGTTATGCTTGGCATTTTTTCGTTTACATTTCCAATAGAATATCCTAATGCTATACGCATATATTGCTCAAATTGACTACAAAAATTTGCTTCAATAGTTTGATGTCCAGAATTATGTACTCGAGGTGCAATTTCATTAACTAAAATAATATCGTTTTCATCTAAAAATAATTCTATTGCCCAAATTCCTGCCCCTTGAAAAGCATTCAAGATATTATCTCCAATTTTTTCTATTTGTTTTTTTACTGCTGGAGAAACTTCACAATGAGAAGTTATGCAATCGACAATATTTGTTTTTTCATGAAAAAATTGTTCAATAAGAGGATACCGAAACTCGTTTCCATGCTGGTCTCGTCCCAAAATAAGAGAAAATTCTCGTTGAACATTTATACATTCTTCAAGAATACTTTCAGCGTTGAAACAGTTATCTATTTCATCTGATGAAGATATTTTTTGAACTCCTCCTCCATCATATCCATCAAAAAAAGTTTTTTGCATGAATGGAAATGCTATTTTACTATTAAGATTTGTAAATAATTTTTCTATTTCAGATTTATTTTTAACACATATAAATGAACTGCTAGGAATATTATTTTCAAGAAAAAATTGTTTTTGTTTTCCTTTACTTTGAATTATTTCAATATATCGAGCCTGACAAAAAACTTTTTTTCCAAGTTTTTCCAGTTCATATAATGCCTGAACATTGACATGTTCAAATTCTAAAATAATAATATCGCATTGTTTCCCAAAGCCTAGAACTGTTTCATAATCCTTGCTCGAACCTTGAAACACTCTATTTGCATATGATGAACACGGACAATTTTTATCTCCATCTAAAACAAAAATTTTTTCATTTTGTCGAAAAGGTAAAAAACTTTGAATCATCATTTGTCCCAGTTGTCCGCCTGTTATAAAACCAATTGTTTGAGATGTATTGAGCAATGAGAAGAAATGAAAAAATTTTTGTTTTAGATGGAGATAAAAATTGTCCGTGTTCATAATATGCAAATAGAGTG
>CAMZLA010000096.1 GCA_947311665.1 uncultured Candidatus Altimarinota bacterium
AAATTATGTTGCATAAAACAAGAATATAATGTAAAATGATATGAATTTATTATGTAACCTAAAAAAAACATGTCTAATCAACCAGATAATCCTAATAAAAGAACTAATAAAAGTCTTTTAGAGAGAACTGAAGGTCTTTTAAAGAAAATGAAACAAGAAAACAAAGAGGATGAAGTTATAAGAAAATTAGAGCAAGAATTACAAAGACTTAAAGCAGATATAGGAGAAAATCCTTTAGCATCAAACACCAATACTTTAGACTGGAGGGCTATTAATAAAAATGCAGAAAAGGATCCATACTTTAAAAGCCTTCAAAACTTTAAAAAAACAAAGACGAATAAAATATATCCTGCTTTATCTCCTGAAGATCAAAAGCGTAGAGATGCATATTTCGGTATGCATGATATAAATGAAAGATTAAGAAATCAAACAGACGAAAACAACAATGAAGATTTTGAAGTTGGATATAATCAAAATCCAAACAAGACATTAAATACTGAAATTGGAGAAAGCTATGCAAGTGATATTGATAAAAATGCACTAGAAGATCAAGAATGGGAAAACTTTAAAAGAGAACTCATTTCTTTTATAAAAGAAAATCCACAAGTTTTAGAAAGATTAAAAAGAATGGATAGCATTTTATGTAAAACAGCAGATGTATCAAGCAATGAGCTCACATATCATAATCTTGAAGAAGGAAAAACAATAAGTAAAAATGAAAATGATAAAATAGGCCTTGGTGAAATAAACTATAGAGAACTCTATGATTATTATTCAATGATGAATAATGATGGAAATTGGGAATTTTCAGGATTACATCAACAACAAAACCAAACATCAACAACAACAAAACCAAAACCTATACCAAAACCTGTAACAAAAAATAACGAGACTATTTCTCCAAACCCTAATTATTCTGATAACGCTATTTTAGATGAATTGAAAAAAGTATTGAAAGAAAAAAATAATTGGGAAATATCTTATGAAGACTTAATTATAGCATTAACGGGAAGTACTCAACTCCGAAAACTCTATGATGAGATTAAAAACAGAAAAAGTAATAATATTACTGAAAGTAAAGAGGGAGAGAATAATGCAAAAGATTGGGAGGTTGCAAAAGAAATTAAAACTAATTCAGAAAATTATGAGAAAAAAGAAAGAAATAAACAAGCTCAAGATATTATAAATACTATTAGTACATTCGATAATGAAGATGCTGATCTTGTAATTGATGGAATTATAGGGGAAAATACACGATTTGAATTAGAAAATCAAATTATAAATAAATATTCAGATTGCACATTTGCACTGAAAGAAGATGACAAATGGACGACAGAAAAAATAATAAAAGACGGAGAAAATATAGACTCTTTTTTAACGAAAGATAAAAAATCCTTTTCAAAAGAAGGACTTAAAAAACTGGAAAAAATATATCAATATAAAATAAATATTGCAGCTCAAAAAATATTATCAAAAATTTCAAGTTATAGTATTAAAGGGATTCATAAAGAAGGAAAAAATAAATTAGATGGAATTATAGGACCAAATTCAAAGGAAGCACTTAAAAAAATTCTAGAAAATCATAATGAAGAAACAGTTACAATAACGATAGATGACAAAGAAGAAAAAATAACAATTGATAAAAATGATATTTCTCAATTCTTTGATGAAGATGAAGATGAAGATGAAATAAATATTTCTAAAAAAGGGGTATTAATTTTGAAAGCAATAGCTGCAAAAGAAGAAATAAAAGGAGAAGAAAATATTCCTGAGCTTCCTAATAAATTAATTAAAAAACTTAAAGAGTTGGAGGAAGGGGAAGGGGAAGAGATAAATAATATAATTGAACAACTAAAAAAACATTACAAAACTCTGAATCTTATGAAATATGGGAAATATGAAGATTTGAAATACATAAAAGCAGAGAATGAAGAGGACGATGATATAATTAAAATTATATTAGATTCCAATAATAGTATTGTTATCAATTTTGACAAGGATATAGAGTATTGGTTCGCAAAAGGAGAAGACGTAGGAGTATATCTTTTAGATAAAATATCAATTCGAGAAATAGATGATGCTTTGAATGTGGAAGAATAAGTAAAATAAATATAAATATAAAATCTTTGTTTTTTACAATTGCAAAATGAGAGTTTTAAAATTTTAAAACTCTCATTTCATCAGTTTCAGAAAATTTTTCCAAAACTTGTTCTTGCACTTTTTCATTTTCAAAAAAAGCAAAACAACTGCTTCCTGTTCCACTTAAACCAGAAAGAACAGGAGAAAATTTTTGAATTTCTTCAAAAGTTTTCTCAATATCAAAAAAATAAGAAAATATCATTTCTTGAAAATTATTTATATTTTTGATATTTTTTTGATATTTTTGATATTTTTCATCAGAATTATTTTTTGCATTATTTTTAATAACATCTCTTACAATGTTTTTTACAATGTTTTTTTTATTTTCTCGTAAAAATTTCAATTGTTCAAATGCCCATTTTGTTGAAATTTTTATTTCTGGAAATAAAAACAAAATACCAAATATATATTGTTGTTCTGTAGGGGCGTATCCTTGTGGTCGCCCTTTTTCAATTCGTTCTATTTTCTCCCCCACTCCACTCACTATTCCTATTTTTTCTTTTCCTAAAAAAAATGGAATATCAGAACCTAAATCTGCATAAATTTTATAATCAGAACTTTTTAATGGAACAGAATAATATTTATGTAAAAATTTTATAATTTCTGCAGCATTACTACTTCCTCCTCCCAAACCAGCTCCATTTGGGATGTTTTTTATAAGTGTGATTTTCAAACCAATACTTCGAGGTCTATGAGAAAAAAATAATTTTACTGCTTTATACACAATATTTTCATCATTATTTGGAACTCCTTTTGCATATTCCCCTTTCACAATTATTTGAATTTTCTTTTTTTCTGTAACTTCAATTTCAATTTCATCTGCCAAAGAAATTTTCATCATTTCACTCTGTAATTCATGTTTTTTTTTCTCATCAGAATATTTTCCTATATGCAAAGAAAGATTTATTTTTGCTGGAGATGATATTTTAGTAATGTGATTCATAAAAAAATTTGACTATATTATTTGATTTTTGATAGGATAGATGTACAAATCTTCTTTAAGTAGAAGCGCGCCCCTTTCTTTAAAGATTGGGGAAAACAAAAGAGAAAGATTAAAAATATAAATTTTTAATCTTTTTTTGTATTTCTTTATACTCCTTCCAACTCACCTCTCCTATCTTACGAATAAATCGTTTTTCATCTATAACTCGTGCCTGAGAAAGCATTATCATAGAATTTTCTACCGCATCAAATGAAACACTTTGCAATCGATAATGAAACATATTTTCTTTTAATTTTGAAGTCAATGGAACAACCCAATATAAAGAACCTATCTTTTTTAAAACAAGAACTGGACGCAAAAAATTTTTCTTCCCATCTGATTCAAACCCAATATTTATTCCCCATTTAGTAAAAATAATTTCTCTTGGTCGAGGAGAAAAATTATATAAATATTCATTATTTATTTTTTCTTTTTCTATCCCCCAATTATTAAAATTTTTTATATGCTTCATTTTTTATTAGCTTAATCTTTCATCACTCCTTCAACAGCAAATATATATGCTTCAATAGCCGCTTTTACAATATCGGTATCTCCACATTTTCCAGAAAAAGTTTTCCCATTATCCATTTCAATTCGTAAACTCACAATAGCCTGAGCATCAATTCCATCGGTTACAGAATCTATTCCAAAATGCGTCAAAACCCCATGTTTTCCCAATATTTCATCAATACATTGATACGCTGCATCAACCATTCCATCTCCTGTTTTTTCACATGAAACCACTTCATCTGTTTGTGTATTTTTTAGAAAAACTTTTGCTTTTGCCATTTCATCAGTTCCCGATGAAACAGAATATTTTTCCAGTTTCCATACATTATTTTTTTCTGATTTTTCACCAGAAACCAAAACATCTAAATCTCTATCGGTAATATCTTTTTTCTTATCTGCTAAACTTTTAAAACGAAGAAATACTTCATTTATTTCATCTTTTTCCAAAGAATATCCCAATCGTTCAAGATGGGATTGCAACGCTGCTCGCCCAGAATGTTTTCCCAAAACAATTTCTGTTTCTTTTACTCCCACGCTTTCTGGTGTCATTATTTCATAGGTTTCTCTATTCGCTAACATTCCATGCTGATGAATACCAGATTCATGAGCAAATGCATTTCTCCCTACAATAGATTTATTTGCCTGCACTTTTTGTCCAGTCAAAGTAGTTAAAAGAGATGAAGTTGCAAAAAGTTCTTGAGTGTTTATTCCATGCTCAAAATCTTGAAAAAAATCTGGTCGAGTTTTTATATTCATAATAACTTCTTCAAGAGCAGCATTTCCTGCTCGCTCCCCTGCTCCGTTAATAGTACATTCTATTTGCCGTGCTCCTGCCAAAACTCCTGCCAAAGAATTTGCTGTTGCCAGTCCTAAATCATTATGACAATGAGTTGAAAAAATAGCATCATTTGAATTTTTTACATTTTTTATTAAATATGAAATAAGTCCTGCAAACTCTTCAGGCTGATTATATCCCACCGTATCTGGAATATTTATTACATCGGCACCAGCAGAAATAGCTGTTTCGATGACTTCTACCAAAAATTTTTTATCGCTTCTTCCTGCATCTTCTGGCGAAAAATCAACCCTATCGCACAAACTTTTTGCAAGAGTTACCGCATTTTTTGTCATTTCTAAAATTTGTGTTTTTGTTTTTTTCAATTTAAATTCCATATGCAAAGGGCTTGTCCCGATGAAAGTATGTATTCGAGGTTTTTTTGCATCTTTAATAGCCTGCCAAGTTGTTTCAATATCAGTTTTCATTGCTCGTGCAAGTCCACATACTTCTGTTTTTTGCAATGTTTTTGCAATTGTTTGCACTGCTGTAAAATCATCAGGACTAGCTGCTGGAAATCCAGCTTCAATAACATCAACACCCAATTTTTCTAATTGAACGGCTAATCGAACTTTTTCTTCAATATTCATTGAAAATCCTGGAGCTTGTTCTCCATCTCGTAATGTTGTGTCAAAAATTCTTATGTAATTTGTTTTCATAAATTTTATAGAGTAAAATTATTATTGTTTTTCAGTTTTTTAGTTTTTCAATATTCGTTCTTTTTTATTGTACAATAGAGAGAATAAAAGAACAAATAATCATCAAAAATACTTTTCTACACTACTCCTAAAAAAAAGCAAAAACAGTGAAGCATTTTTTAAAAAAATCCGTTATAATAGATGTAACATAAAAACATTTTACCATTTTTAAATATGAAATATTCATTTTCTATGCTTTCTCGCATTACTTTTTTTGCCGTACTTCTCGCCAGTT
>CAMZLA010000097.1 GCA_947311665.1 uncultured Candidatus Altimarinota bacterium
ACTCATCATTTCCATAACAAAAGATGAACATGAAAAAGCAAAAAAATATGCAACACAACTCTTGCAATATGATGAATATAAAAATATTGCCAATGTTTTTCTCGATGTTTATAAAACATATGAAAGTTTTCGAGATGGAAGCCCTCATTTTTTAAAAACAATGCTGGCAAATGTATTTAAAACTTTAGATTTCCAAAACATTACTATTGCATATATCAAACCAACTCTTCAGGAATATCCTGATTATCGAGATGCATGGATTATTATTGGAAATGCATATCTTTCATTGAAAAAATTTGAAATAGCTGAAAGAATGCTGGAAAAAGCTGTTTCACTAGACCCTACTCACCCTGTCAGCCCATACCTTTTAGGAATAACATTATATGAAATGGGAGAAAGAGAAGATGCTATTGAGCAAATAAAAAATGCAATAAAAAATGGATATTCTCCTAGAGATAAAGCAGAAAGAATTATTGCCGATATTTATTTTTCTCTTCAAAAATATGAAGAATCTCTTGAACATTATCAATATATTTTAAGCGATGGAAAACCAACACTTTCAGATTATACAAAAAGTGTTTATATTGCTCTTCAAGAATTGAAAACTCCTAAACTGGCGAAATCGTTTGCACAACAAGCAGAAGAAAATATGCCAGAAAATCCTGCAGCTCTCAGCCTTACTGCATGGACATTGTTTGAAGAAGGAAAAATTGATGAAGCAGAACAATTACTTCTCAATATTCAAAAAAAATATGGAGATATTCCTGAAATATTATTATATCAAGCAAAAATATATGAAAAAAGAGAGGAGTATAAAAAATCTTTTGAAACATATGAAAAATGCTATGAACTGGAAAAAAATTCTGCTATAACTCTTGAATGTGCACAAAAACATGAAGAATTACGAAAAAAACTACAATAAAATTTTATTATTTTAAAATTTAGTTATTCCCCAAATTATATGAACATAAAAATTTTATCAGCAGGAACATTTGATAAATTTCATAAAGGGCATGAAAGTTTTCTTGAACAAGCAAAAAATGGAGACAATTCTAAAAACTCTCAACTTTTTGTTATTGTGGCAAGAGAGAAAAATGTAGAAAAAATAAAAAAACGAAAGCCACGAGACTCTGAAGAAAAGAGACTTGAAAATGTAAAAAAAAACAAAAATGTAGATCATATATTTCTTGGTGATGAAACTGATTTTTTATCTATTCCCAAAAAAATAAATCCTGATATTTTATGTGTAGGATATGATCAACATATTCCTCAAAAATTTTATGAAGAATTTCCAAATTGTAAAATAAAAAAAATGAAACCCTTTTTCCCAGAAAAATATAAAAGCTCATTGATGAAATAAAAAAAATCCAAATTTCTCTACAGAATTTATAATATTTTTTTATGAGAGAATTAGAAATTGCAAAAATATCAAATGACAGATATACTAGGATCATCAATAAAAAATTAATTATTCAGTAATATCTATATTTTTATATTATATATATGATTTTTTGGACGAAGGATAATTCTCTTAATCAAGATATTCTATTAAAAGCATTAGATTTTGCAAAATCGATACATGCTCATCAAAAAAGAAAAAATGGAGAACCGTATATTATTCATCCTATATCTGTAGGGAATATTTTATATGAAATAGGATGTGGAGAAAATTTAATAATAGCAGGGCTGTTACATGACACTCTTGAAGATGCACTTGACTATGAACAGGCAAAACATTTTATAAAAACAAATTTTAATACAGAAATTTATAATCTTGTAATAGCTCTTACCAAAAAAGAGAAAAAGAGAGGTGAGAGTATACAAAAACAATACTTTACCCAAATAATAGAAGCGTCTCAAATAAACATAGGAGTACTTTTTGTAAAAATAGCAGATTTATTACATAATCTTTCAACTATTAAATTTTTAAAACCTGAAAAAAAGAAGAAATGGATCTCTGAACTTTTAGATGGATATCTTCCTATTTTAAACAAATTTTCCAACACCATGAATAAATCCTATCAAAAGAGTTATGATAGGCTTATTGATAAAATGTCAAATGAATTATCCTCTTTTCTTCAGCTATGAATTACAAAATAATAACACTATTAATTGCATTATCTCTAAATATTTGGGGCGCTATTAAGCCTCTCCCTTTTTATAAAAAAAAATATTCTCTTGGAACACTATCTCTTATTATATTATTTATACTTTTTATATTTCAAATTTTAGATTTTGAATCATTTAAACATGGAATTATTGGTGGAAGCCAAATTCAACCATGGAAAATAATTATTATTTTTTTTACAGTTGCCTACTGTTCTATAAGCACTGATATTACAGGAATATTTGATGTTATTGCTCATAGAGTAATATTACTTTCTTCAGGAGATACTATAAAATTATTTACTTTTTTTTATTTATTAGCATCATTCTTAACAGTATTCACATCAAATGATGTTGTGATATTAACTCTTACACCAATAATTTTTTATTTAAAAAAATATACAAATTTAAATATTATTCCATTTCTCTTTGCAGAATTTTTTGCAGCAAATACACTCAGTATGTTATTTATGATTGGAAACCCCACAAATATAATTTTATCAGATGCATTAAATTTATCTTTTTTAGAATATTTCAAAGTAATGTTTTTTCCAACGGTAATTGCAAGTATTCTTACTTACATACTATTATTATTTTATTTTAAAAAAGATCTCACCTCCTCTTTTTCAAAAAAACAAACAGAATCAATGCTTCCACACAATTATATTAATATAGGAGTGAGTGCATTACTCATGTCTTTTATGCTCTATACTCTTATTTTATCTGATTTTCTTGAAATTGAAATTTGGGAAATTACAACATTATTTTTTCTCTTATTTGTAATACAAGATTCTATTATAAGTATATATACATATAATAAAAATAAATTGAAAAATAAATTAAGTTTACCATTAAAAGACATTCAAATAAAAAAAGTATTCAATGCAATGCCTTGGTCAATTGCTCCTTTTATATTTTTATTATTTATAATAATAGGGGAAATATCCCAATTTGATATTTTCATCTCTATAACAAACTATATTTACTCCCTTTGTACAAATATCTTTTCAAGTATTTTCTCGATGGGAATAAGTAGTTTTTTATTAGCAAATATTGTAAATAATCAACCTATGTCTATATTTTTTAGTAATATACTAATAAATAATCCTGAGAATTTCTCTTCTCAATTTTTAAATGCCGCAGGATATGCAGTTATTATTGCAAGTAATCTATCTGCCAATTTAACTCCAATAGGAGCATTAGCAGGAATAATGTGGTTAAAAATATTAAAAAATAAGAATCTCAATATTTCTTTTTTACAATTTTTTAAAGTAGGAATTATAATTACCCCCATTGTTTTCATCGTAAGCTTACTTATATTAGCAATTGAAATGTATTAATTCAGTCCAATAGAATTTCATATAACAACGCATCATAATATTTTCCATTTTTTAGATAATATTTTTTACTTTCTCCCACTTTTTGAAATCCACATTTTTCATATACTTTTTGTGCAGAAATATTTTCTGTAAAAACATCTAAAACAATTTTCGAAAGTTTCAGCTGATGTTTTGCTATTTTTAGAATGGCAAAAGTGCTTTCTGTTGCCACCCCTTTGTTCCAAAATTTTTTATCTCCAATAACAAGTCCCAATTGAGCAGAATTGTTTTCATCGTTTATTTCTAAAGAAATTCCTCCAATATGTTGTTTCGATTTTTTATCAATAATCTGCAAATACAACATTTGCAAATTATAATGCTGCCATTCAAAAAAATTTTCTTCATCAGCAAGAGTTTGACAAGGAGAAAGTCGTAAATATTTACAAACTTCATCGTCTGTAAACCATTTCAGCCATTGCTGCACATCGTTTTTTTCTGGTATGCGAAAAAGTAAATTTCGTGTTTTATACGGTTTTTCTGATGAAAAAAATTTTTCTCGCAGTTCTATTATTTTTTTTTCTGTTGATGAACAATTTGTAATATTTTGTCGTCTGAAATTTTCAATATTTTTTGCATGTCCAGAAATAAGAATTTCTGGAATTTTTTTTTCTCGCCAAATTTCTGGTCGTGTATATTGAGGATATTCCCCTTTCCCATATAAATTGAAAGAAAATGAATCTTCTTCATGCGATGTTTTTTGTGAGATAACATTTGGTAACAAACGAATTATTGAGTCCATAAAAAACAAAGCAGGAATTTCTCCACCCGTTACAACTGTTTCTCCAATAGAAATACATTCATCGACATGAGAATCTATAACTCGTTGGTCTATCCCTTCATAATGTCCGCATAACAAAATCTTATTTTTTCCATTTCTTGCAAATTCATAACTTTTTTTCTGTGTCAATTTTTCTCCATTGGGAGTAAAAAAAATAACTTCAGAGTCTTCATCAGAAAAATTATTTTCTTTTTTTACTTTTTCTATAGCCAATGCAATAGGTTCCGCATTCATCAACATTCCAGCACCTCCACCAAAAATTTTATCATCAACTGATGAATGGATATTTTGAGAAAAATCTCGAATATTCACCGTTTCATATTCTGTTATTTTTTTTTCTTTTGCCCGTTTTATAATACTAGAAGAAAGTGGAGTAGAAAAAAAATCGGGAAAAAGAGTGAGAAGAGAAAATTTCATAAAAATATTTTTGAATAAGACAGAAAGAGAATAAAATATCTCTTCTCTTTTTACAATATATATGATAGAATATAGTGAATATTTATATAAAAAATGAAAAAAAAAATTGCTGTTTTTGGAAGTCTCACAAAAGATATTTTTGTATTACCTCGGCATAATAAAAAAATTATTCAAGAAGGAAAAGAATATTTTGCGCTGCCATATGGTGGAAAAGTTATTGCAGAAAATATTGAAGAACATTTTGGAGGAGGAGCGAGCAATGTTTCTATTGGGCTTCAAAGACTTGGGCATAACTCTATTGTTTGTGGTGCTATTGGTGATGATAGAATTGGAGAAAATATTATTTCTCATTTAAAAAATGAAGGGATTGAAACAAAATATATTCAAAAAATAGAAAATAAAAAAAGTGGATTTTCCATTATTTTAAATGGATATGATGGAGAGCGAACTGTTATTTTTACTTCACAAGCAAATAAACGATTCATTTCTTACAATTTTAATATTCTTACAGAAAAAAAAATTGACGCTCTCTATCTCTGTCATCTTTCATCTGAAAAGGAAAATATTATTTTTTCTGGGCTTGAAAATTTTCTTGATGAAAATCCTAAAATAATCTTTGCTTGGAACCCTGGGAAAGAGAGAATTGAAATGGGAATAGAAAAAAATAAAAAATTATTACATCGGTGCAATTTTTTATTTATGAATAGCGAAGAAGCGAAAAAATTTACCAATGAAAATATTAAAGAAAATATTGTAAAAAAAATATTAAATGCAGGAGTAGAAAATGTTATTATTACTGACGGTGGAAATGGGGCGTTTTTATATTCCAAAGAAAATACATTATTTTTTTCTCCAGAACAGCAAACAAAAAAAGATACATTGGGAGCTGGTGATTCGTTTGCTTCTGGATTTTTTGCAAGTTTTTTACATGAAAATGATTTGCAAAAATGTGGAAAGTATGCGAGTATGAATGCCGCATCTGTTGTCTCGCATATTGGAGCACAAGATGGTTTATTAACACAGAAACGATTATATAAATAAAAT
>CAMZLA010000098.1 GCA_947311665.1 uncultured Candidatus Altimarinota bacterium
CTTTTTACTTCAATATTCTCAATTATTCTTAAATAATTCATTAACTATTCATTTATGTTTCTATTTTAATTTTATTATTCTTTATTATGAATTTTCATATTTAAATGGTTATTTTTTTTTAAGTTGCTATTCTAGCATTAAGACTTTACTGAAAACTACATTGTTAAGTTAAGTCTTAATTTTTATTAAAAGGGTTGAGTATGAAAAAATATTATAAACAAATGTTTATTGCAATTATGTTTTTAATCTATATGGGGTTGTTTAAATTTATCGAACCGATAAGTGAATATTTGATTTTTTTTAAAATAGATTATACAAACATTATAGGTTATTTTATCTATTTTTTATTTTTATATATGTTCATTTTGTTTTCTCTAAAGCAATTTGATTTATATAAATTACTTTTCTTTAAAGATGAAACTGATAATGACGATAATAAAAATAGTATTATTAAAACTGATAATGACGATAATAGAATTTGGAAAAATATAATATTAAATATAGAATTAACACACCACAATTCAATTCTTTCAAAAATTAAAAAATTAGATATTGAGAATATAATAACTTTTCCAAAATTTAATAAAAATCATGATTTTAATATTGTTTTTCTTCATAAAATACGAGAGTTTATTATTTTATTTGAAAATATTTTAGAAAAACTAAATCATAGAGAATTAGATAAAGATAAAGAGAATAAGGACTTTATACAAAAAAAGTTATATGAACTTTATATATATAAATATAAGTTTAAAATGAAGTTGATTTTTATTAAATTAATATATTATTCTATTCCATATCTATTTCTTTTCCTAAGTTTAAAGTACTTTCTACCTATAGAGGCAGAAAAAGAGGCTTTTATAGCTTTTACTTGTGGTTTAGCTATTTTACTCTTTTCTATGCCTGTATTATTACTTCTAAATAATCTTTATCATTTTATTAAAGTTTATATTTTTAAAAAGATGAATATTGTTTTTTCTAAAAGTTTGCTTTTAGATATTACTTCACAAATCTTTATAGCCTTATTTATAACAATTATTATACTTTCTGGATTTGAGCAATTAAATAAACCTGCTCAACTTCATAAGTTTCATGATATTTTTTTCTTCTTTAAAGATATAGTATTTTCTACAGAAATTATTGTTGATGAAAACTTATCAAAAACATACTCATTTATTATTAATACTCAAACAAATATAGCAAACTATATATTAATATCTAAATTGATTATTTCCATATTGGGAATGGTAATAATATTAGACATTATTAATGCATTTATAAAAGAGTATGACCAATTTTTTTATGAACAAAAAATTAAACGATACCTATTACCACCCGAACTTTTAAAAGTTTTAGGATTACTCTTAGCTTCTATTACTTTTATCACTTATAGTTATGTAATGGTCTCTTCTTATCCCTATATAAAAAAGGATACACCAAAAACAAATGTTACAACAGATAAAAATGTTACCCAATTTATAGCAATGGACAATATTGCAAAAGCAATAGAAGAGAAAACATCTCTTGAGGATATATTGCCTTTTGGTCTTTTTTTGGCACTGTTTGGAACACTATTAAGTATCTCTAGTAGAGATATTACGGCAAATTATTTTGCAGGTCTCTCTATGAAGATGAATCATCCCTATGAAGAGGGAGATAGAGTAACCATAGATAAATCATCTATTTTAGAAGTAATAGAGATAGGTATACGAAATGATAAATTTTATAATATATCTTCAAACGCTATTCTTACACTTCCTCATACAAAACTTGCTACAAGTTCTATTGAAAACTATACTCATCCCACATTAGATTATCGTCAACATTTAACTATTAATGTAAAAAATGAAAGCTTAAATTCTCCAAGAGAGGCAGAAAAAATATTATTAGTAACTGCCTTTATAAATACAGGTGTAAAGTTACCCAAAATAGATAAGGCTATAAGAGAAAAATGCAAAGATATAGACCTTAATTTATTTGAATCTTATAAAGATAAAAATCATTCAGAACTTGATGAAGTTTTAAATAGTGAAAGTAATGAAATGGTTCAGAAGATAAATGATATTTGGAAGAAGCTAAGTGAGATAAATGAATCTGAGTTAGAAAACGGTAAAAGCTATTTTTTTAAAAATCTTTTTATAGATAAATTCCCAATTGACGATTCAGCTGATTCCGTTAACAATAATACAATTATTTCAATAAAAAAAGCTCTTATTGCCATAATAGCTTCCGTTATAGAGTATCAAGATAAAATAGAAAATGATTTTCCATCTAAAAGTGATGCACATGGTATTAGAAGAAAGCATATGATTTTTAATGACAAAGATAAAAATCTTAAGATTAAGGAATTTGCTAATATATTGGTAGATATTAGTTTCTATTACTATATGTTGGCAAATAGATTATGGGAACTCAAAAATAAACAGACAACATTAACTCAAAAAAGAAAAATAGATAAAGCGATGACCCAAATTTTAAATGTTCCTAGAGTGACATCCTCACAAGAGTTTAATGATGGAATTAATTTTTGGAAAGTAAAGCTTCTTGTTACTTTAGAGTTAAGTGAACAATGTGATGAAACAATACATCATATGAATATGTATATAGATAAAATTTGGGATATTTTTTTAGGAAAAGATAAAACTCCACAAGAAACTAAAGGATAACACACTTTTTAAGTGTGTTATAATTACTTTTTATATGAATCCTTGAAAAATATCTAATTTTTTATTGTAAACATTGCTCTTAATATCAAATAGTCCTAAAAGCGTATGAAAAAGATTGTCATGAGAGTACTCTTTTTGTGGGTCAATACTCTTTATATTTCCCTCTCC
>CAMZLA010000099.1 GCA_947311665.1 uncultured Candidatus Altimarinota bacterium
TACATATTTTCTAATTACTACAAAAGAATGTCAGCAACTACAAAAATATTATGGGCTATCACTTTTTTCTCTGCAGGAATATTGGGAGGAAAAATTATTTCTGATGAATTGCAATATCCAACTTATATTTCAGAAACAACACCAACGATAATAGACAATTCATCAGATGAAATAACAAAAAACACAAAAGATGATGATGAAAACAATAAAAATTTAGAAGAAAAACAAACACAAGAAAAAACATTTCCACCAAAAAAATTATTTTCAGATATTGATGTAAATAAATTGGAAAAAGTATATAAAATTTTAGAAAAAAATTTTGTTGAACCAGAAAAAATAACAAGTAAAAAACTGGAGGAATGGATTATTCGTGGAATTTTATATTCTGTAGAAGATAATTATACTGATTATTTTAATGAAGATCAAAGTGAAGAATTTAAAAATGAAATGAAAGGAGATTTTGAAGGAGTTGGCGCTGTCCTTGAAAAAAGAAAAAAAATATTATATATAACAGAAGTTTTAAAAAATAGGCCTGCTGCTCGAGCGGGACTTTTACCTGGAGATATTATTTTTTCTGTAGACGGAAAAGAAGTCAGCGATGAAACTATTTGGGAAACTGTATTAAGAATTAGAGGTGAAAAAAATACTGATGTTACATTAGAGATTATAAGAAAAGGGGAAAAAAAAGAAATAACAGCTACACGAAAAATTATTCATGTAGAAAGTGTAGAACTTTCTTGGGAAGGAAAAAATAAAGATATTGCTGTTTTAGAAGTGAACCAATTTGGAGATGATTTAATTAAAGAATTTGAAAAAGCCTTCAACGAGATGAAACAAAAAAAATATTCATCGATTATTGTCGATATGCGATATAACGGAGGAGGATATATGCAAGGAGCAGTTGATTTAGCTTCATATTTTTTACCAGCAAACAAAACAGTTTTAATGATAGAAACTAAAAATGGAATTGAAGAAACTCTCAAAACAAATAATCAAAAAAATAAAGATATTTCTTCTCCTCTCATTATTTTAACAAATGGAGGAACAGCAAGTAGTGCAGAAATTTTTACTGCAAGTCTTACAGAACACAATAGAGCAAAAACTGTTGGAGAAAAAACATTTGGAAAAGGAGTTGTTCAACAGCTTTTCCCTTTGCAATTGGGAAGTGATGAATTTATAAAAATAACAATTGCCAAATGGCTTACCCCAAACAAAAAAAATGTAACCCACAAAGAACCACTTATTCCTAATACTCTTATTGAATGGAATAGAAGTGAAATGACTGAAGAACAATTTAGTAATGATTATGATCCTCAATTGGAAAAAGCAGTTGAAATTTTAGAAAAATAAAAAATAAATATAATGATGAAAAAAAAAGTTCTCATCGGTTTGTCTGGAGGTTTAGATTCTACCATTACTGCATATCTTTTACAAAAACAAGGCTATGAAGTTATTGGAGTTCATTTTCAACTATGGACTGATGATAGAGCAGAAAAGTTTTCTAAAAATTTACCAGAAAATAAATGCTGTAGCATGCGAGATTTAATGCTCGCTCGAACCGTTGCAAAAAAATTAAATATTCCTTTTTATATTTTCGATTTTAGGGAACGATTTAAAAAAGATGTTGTTGATGATTTTATTACTAAATTTAAAAAAGGAATAACACCAAACCCTTGTGTTGAATGTAATAGAAATATTAAGTTTGGATATTTCTTAGAAAAAATGCATGACCTTGGTTGCGATTTTGTTTCAACAGGACATTATATAAAAAACAAATATAATTCTGAAAAAAAACGATGGGAAATTTCTGGAGGAAAAGACATTCATAAAGATCAGACATATTTTTTATATACACTTACTCAAGAAAAACTACAACATTGTCTTTTTCCAATGGCAAAATATAACAAAGATGAAATTCGTGAAATTGCAAAAGAGAATGGATTTAAAAGTTTTGCAGAAAAACGAGAGTCTCAAGGTGTTTGTTTTTATGCAGAAAAATCTCATATTCCTTTTCTTCAGCGACATATTCCAGAAGCATTTATTTCTGGAAATATTATAGAAAAAAAATCTGGGAAAATTATGGGAGAACATAATGGAATTTTACATTTTACAAAAGGACAACGAGCAAGAGTTGGAGGATGTATAACTCCTCAATATGTTTTAGATATTGATATTACAAAAAACATTGTGCATATCGGTGATGATTGTGAGTTATTTACCCAAGAAGCAAAATTGCATACATTAAGCTGGACAATGAATGCTATAGAAAATAATAGTGAAATTAATGTAAAAATTAGACATGGAGGAGAAAGTTTAGCAGCTATTTTTTCTTTTTCTGATGAAAATAAAGAAGAAGCTTTTTTAAAATTCACAACACCAATACGAAGCATAACATCAGGACAAAGTGCTGTTTTTTATTCTGATGATGGACTGCTTTTGGGGGGAGGGTTGATGTATTAAAAAAACAAAAAACACCATTTACATAAAAAGAAGTCAACAATGTTTCATTGTAAATTATTGTATATTTTAGTATAATTACTTGAAATATATATAAATATAAATGAAAAAAATATTATTATTCATTGGTGGAATAGTCTCTATCTCTTTGTTAATAGCTACTTTATGGAACTCTCAAAATAATTTTTTAGCAGATTTTGGATATTCTACAGAGACACTTACTTTTACAGGACCAGGAGGAAGTCAATGGACTCATACTATTGATGCAAATGCTGATAATTTGGAAAGTATGAAGGTTACAACAACAAGAATTAATACAAATATAACTCCAACAACTGCAAGCAATACTAATACTTTTGGATTTTCTGCCATGGAAAATGGAGATTGTACTACAAATATATATTTTACAAATGGAGTTGATAATAACCAAGTAGAATATACAACATATCTTATATATTGTAAATCTGGGGTAAATACTGTTGAAATAAAACATGTTGTTATGGTAAACGAAGTGTTTAGTGATGAAGTATTTCATGGAGCAGTAACGTTACAATATAACGCTACACCAACACCAACATCTACAGCTACGGCTACAGCTCTTTCATGTACTGGACCAGATGGAAGCATTATTGAACATGGACAATCAAAAATATATTATTCAGCGACAACAAATGCTAATTGTGCAAATATTTCAGAAAGTCGAACATGTAATAATGGAATACTTGAAGGAAATACATCTTTTCAATATTCTCAATGTTCAGAATTTGAATCATGTACTGGACCTGATGGAAGTAATATTGCTCATGGAAATTCTAAAATATATTACTCTGCCCCATCGGCAGTAAATTGTGATACAAAAAAAGAAGAGAGAACATGTTATAAAGGAACTCTTTCTGGAAGCTTTACTTTTGGATCATGTTCTTCTCAAATAAGTAATGAAAAAGATCCATATGGACTTTGTGAAATATGGAAAGATGAAGAAGCTAATAATATAAAATGGAGTGCTATCGATTATGAATATGAAAAAATTATAACTGATGATGAAGGAAATCAAACAACGGAAACAGTTGTTGATGCTCTAAAAAATGGATCTTTTATTTGTGAAGGAATTGGAGGAAATCATACAGAAGGATATTTATCCGAATTACCAAATATAAAAACAGGAATATTAAATCTTCCCACAGGATTTCCTCTTTTAAACGATCTCACATGTAATATTTCTGTTCTTACAGAAAAAGGAATAGAATCTTCATGTTCTCTTCATCAAAAACTTGTTTCTATTAATACTGTTCAAGTTAACGGCAGTGGAAAAACTTGGAATTTTCCACTTTCTGTTGCTGGAAATAAAATAATTCCAATAATTTACGGAGGAAATACTCATGAAATTTATACTGAAGAAAATGGAAGCAATGCTGTTTCTAAACAAACACAAATTATTTTAGTTACAGATAAGAAAAGTGATGAAGTTCTTGAATGGTCTTCACCAAATGGAGACACTGGAAGTTTGAAAGATTATATTTCTGGTGTTTCTTGTACTCCATCTTCTCCTTGTACTGGAGAAAAAGTTGTTTTTACAAGTACTACAAAACTAGGAACTTCCTCTATTCTTTTGCAAAATAAATCGACAAAAGAATCAGCAACTTTCACTGTTCATATTCTTCCATCGGCAGTGGAACATATAAAACTTTCAAATCAATTTTCATCAGAAAAACAATATGTAGGAAGTAGAATTGAACTTTCTGCAGAAATGGAACTCTTCAATGGACTTTCTCGAAACCCAAGCGACAATGAGTTGGAATGGGAATTTTCTTCTGATGGAGGAACAACATGGGTAAAAAATAATGAATTTGGAATTGTGAGTGGTGGAACTTTTTTAGCAAAAAAAGAAGGACTTATTTCTTTTCGAGCAAAAATAACAAATGTTTTTGCTGGAATAAACGAAACAAATCTTACATATAAATCTGAAGAGTTGTTATCAGAAAATACTCTTCAAATAGAAATTTATAAAGCACCAACAGGAATGGTAACAATTAACGGAGAAGTTGCTTCTTGGCATTTTCCTGTTTCACAAAGAGGAAGTAAAAATACATCTCTTATTTATGGAGGAAATAGTACATATTCAGACAGTTCTCTTTCTGGAAATTTAAACACTCCAACTCCAACAGCAACAGCCGATGCTTCTACAACAGCCAGTTCTAGTCCTAGCCCAACAGCTAGTTTATCAGATGGACTTACAAGTAATTGTAATTTAGAAGGATGTGTGAGTGAATATCAAACAAAAGTTTCTACAGAAACAAATATTGTTCTTGTTGTAGATGCTCCTGATAATCATAATTTAGAATGGACTGCAAGTGTGAGTGATACAGGAATATTAAAAGATTTTGTAACACAAGCATTATGTACTCAAGTAAGTCCTTGTACATCTCAAAAAGTAATATATTACGGAGGAACAAAAGAAGGTTCAAACTCTATTCTTTTACAAAATAAAACAACTCAAGAATCTTTTTCTTATACTGTTTATACTCTTCCATCGGCAACAGAATCATTAACAATTTCTAATCCATATACAGAAGATATTTATACTGATAGTTTTTTAAGTTTTACAGCAACTGCTGAATTATTTAATGGAAATATAAGAACCCCTAAAGAATCTGAACTTGTTTGGGAATTTTCTGAAAATGGAGGAACAACATGGCAACAATATAATGAAAATGGAATTGTTTCTGGAGGAAAATTTTTTCCTAAAAAAGAAGGAATTTATACTTTACGAGCAAGAATTTTAGAAAAAAATGGAATTGTTGGAAAAAATAATTTAAGATATAAAACTCATGAAGTTCTTTCTCAAAATACCATTACAATTCAGGTAAAAAAAGCTCCTGAAGGTTCTATTATTATTAATGGTGAAACAGGAAACTTTCATTTTCCTGTTTCACAAAAAGGAACAAAAGAAGTAACTAAAATTTATGGTGGTAGCTCTCAATCACAAGCAACTCCTACTCCTACAACGATTTCAAGTAATACTTCACCAACCGCAACTCCTATACCTACACCACAAGTTCAAGATGATGATTCAAATTTATATACTTATAAAGTTTCTACAGAAACAAGCATTGTTCTTGTTATAAACAAAAAAAATGATGAAGTTATAAATTGGTCGAGTCCAAACACAGAAACAGGAATTTTAACCGATTATAAAACAGGACAAATATGTTCTATTCAAA
>CAMZLA010000100.1 GCA_947311665.1 uncultured Candidatus Altimarinota bacterium
AATAAACCTCGTGCAATAGAAATAGAATTGCAAGATAGTCTTGATGCTTCACAAAGAAAATTTTATGATATAAAAATTGAAAATTTGTCAGATATTGCAGGAAATAGATATGAAGAGTATTCTACAACTGTGGCATATCCAAAATATAAAAAAAATTAGATTTATGTATGAAAAAGATTTTGAGAATTGGCTAAAATTGAAGGAAAAATTAAATAATAATAATCCTCCATTTTTTAATGAACGAGAAATTTGGTGGTGTAGTGTAGGTGAGAATATTGGAGATGAAGAAAATGGAAAAAATAAAAAATTTCTTCGTCCTGTTTTAATTATTAAAAAATTTAATAAAAACATTTGTTATGCGGTACCTCTTTCAACTAAATTAAAAGAAAATAATCCATATTATTTAGATATGAAGCGGTTACATGGTAAAATGGGGAAAATTTCTAATATACAGTTCAAAAAAATAAAGAGCTCTATAAAAGAACTCTTTTAATTTTTTTTACCTCTTTGTAAAAGTTACAAAGAGTCGTCCCTAGTGGGAATTTTTTTCAAAAACACACAAAGGTGTTTATACTTTCATTATATTATATTTTATTTATTACTTTTTGTAAAGACCTTATGATTACTCTTATTTGTGCGATGGGAAAAAACCAAGAAATTGGAGAAAAAAATAGATTGCTATGGGATTTACCTCGAGATATGAAACATTTTCGAGAGCGAACAGCAGGAAAAACTGTCGTGATGGGACGAAAAACTTTTGAAAGTATTGGCTTTGCTTTGCCAAAAAGAAGGAATATTGTGCTTACAAGAAATAATGATTTTTCTGCAAAAGGAATTGAGGCTTTTCATTCTCTTGAAAAAGTGCTAGACTTAGCCGATGAAAAAAAAGAAGAAATAATGGTGATAGGGGGGAGTGCTATTTATGAATTATTTTTACCATATGCACATCGTCTTTCTTTGACTTTTGTAGATAAAGAATTTCCCAATGCCGATAGTTATTTCCCAAAATTTGAAAAAAATGATTTTTCTATAAAAGAAAAAAATATTTGGAAAAAAGATGAAAAAAATATATTTGATATGGTTCAAATTGAATATGAAAGAAAAATATAAATAAAATTAAAATTAAACAAATAACATAAAAAAAAAGATTAGAAGATTAGAAAATAATTAATAATTAAAAAATCAGAAATCAGAAAATGAGAAATAATTTAAAAATACTTAAAAAATGAGAAATTAGAAAAAATTAGAAAAAATTAGAAAAAAATCAGAAAAAGATTAGAAAAGATTAGAAAATTAGAAATAATTAAATAATTTAAAAAATAATATAATATAACAAAAAAATAATATGATGAGAGCTGCTTTATTTATAGATGCTGCCAATGTTTTTTATTCAGAAAAAACAATGGGCTGGAAAATCGATTTTGCAAAAGTGTATGAATATTTTAATAAACATTTTGCACTCTATAATGCATTTTACTATTCTGCCGAACCGCAAGAAGGAGAAGATGAAAAACAAAAAGAATATAGAGATTATTCCTTAATGGGGTATACGATGAGATTGAAACAGTTGAAAGAAATTTATGATTCACGAGGGAAATTGGCTTTGAAAAAAGCAAATTTAGATATTGAAATGGTCGTAGATATGTTTGCTACACAGCAAAATTATGATATTGCCGTATTATTTACTGGAGACAGTGATTTTACTCGAGCCGTAGAATTGTTACGGATGAATGGGAAACAGATTTTTGTTCTTTCAACAAAAGGACATTCAGGTCTTGAGTTAATAAATGCATCGGATAAATTTATGGATTTTCAAGATTTGAAAAAAACTTTTGAAAAAAAAGAAGTGAAAAAAAATAGCACAAAGACTGATGCTGTTAAAAAAAAAGAAAAAAAGGTGAATAAAGAAAGTAAAGTGAATAAAGTGAGTAAATCACAAGAAAAACCCAAAAAATCATATAAAAATCAAAAAATTAATATTGTAAAAAAATTAGAGAAATTAGAGAAATTAGAGAAACAGTCAGAAAAACAAAAACCGTTAGCAAAACAATTGGTGAAAAAAAATCTGGTAACAAAAAAACTCCAACAAAAAAAATCATCAGTGCAGAAAAAAAATAAAAAATTATCTAAAAAACCAACCGATGAAAAAAATGTAATGCCTTCTGATGCTGTTATAAAAAAAGCAATGCAAGCAATTGAAAATAAAAATAAAAAGATTAAAAATTAAAACAAAAAACAAAATAATATAATTTTTTAAAAAATAATTTTTTTATGTCTCACATCTTTCTTGGTATAGATCCCGGATATGCTACTTGTGGATTTGCTCTTGTTGAAAAGACAAAATCTGGATTTTCTGTTCTAAATTATGGAGTAATAACAACAGAAAAAAATATTTTATTTGCCGATAGGTTATGTTTATTGGCAGATGATATTTCAGAAATTATTAAAAAATATTCTCCATCTGTTTTGGCAATAGAAAAACTTTTTTGGGGAGCAAATGTCGATAATGCTATTCGTGTTGCAGAAGCACGAGGAGTTATTGAAATGTTGTGCAGAAAAAGTGGAATGAAAATTGTTGAATATGCTCCAACAGAAGTGAAAAGTAAATTGGTTGGACACGGGAAAGCACCAAAATTTCAATTGCAGAACATGTTACAAATGCGATTGGGTTTGTCAGAAATTCCACAGCCAGACGATGCTGCTGATGCATTGGCTATTGCAGTTATTGCGGTGGAAGAAAGTTCATAGAAAAAACATTGACAGGAATCGTTTTTTTTTTAAAGAAGTAAAAGAATTTTATTCGTTTATAATAACGATATGGATAAGAAGAGTCCAGATAGTATGAGTGGTGATGATGATGATTTTATTACTAGATTTAGGGAGAGTATCTATACTCCAGCTGTGAGAGTTGAGGAGCATCTGTTCGATAAATTCGTTGGTGATCGTATTGCAACGATGGAATCGAATGATGAAAAGGTGAAGAAAATGATAAAAGATAAAGATGAAGAGCTGGAACAAAAGTGGATAAAATTAGAAGAGACTCAGAATTATTTTCACGATATTGTAACTCGTCGACTTGTACCACGTAAAAAATAAGTCATCAAAAAAAGAGCGTTTCACATTTTTAGTATTTATCTTTTATGTTTTTATTTTCTCTGTTGCAGATATAAGCTGTGAAATTTTTTCATCAGTTGCACTATTTTTTGAAAGAAATATTTGTTGAATTG
>CAMZLA010000101.1 GCA_947311665.1 uncultured Candidatus Altimarinota bacterium
ACCCACAACAAATAAACGATCTAAAAGCATCGAAACTTTCATGGGATATTGCTCGAAGAATTGAATCTGAAGTTCAATATCCAGGAGAAGTAAAAGTTATGATTATTAGAGAAAATAGATTTGTTAATAGTGCGAAGTAAATAAAAAAATTCTATGCCTTTCTTTTATTTTTTAATTCATAGCCTTCATGCCAATTCTTTCATTTAAAAATATAAAAAAATCTTATGGAGATTTTCAAGCATTGAAAAATGTAGATTTTTCAATTGAAAAAGGAGAATTTGTTTCTCTTCTTGGTTCGAATGGAGCAGGAAAAACAACACTCATCAACTGTTTAGCAGGAATTTTAACACAAACAGAAGGAGAAATTATTGTTGAAGGGAAAAATACTATAGACAATTCATCAGAAACAAAACAACTGCTGGGGATTGTAGATCAAGAAGTTTCATTTGATCCATTTTTTACTCCTCTCGAAACACTTGAAATGATGCAAGGATTTTTTGGTATACCTCCAACAAAAGAAAATAATGAATATATTCACTGGTTATTGGAAAAACTTTCTCTTGCAGATAAAAAGAATGCAAAAAGTAATACTCTTTCTGGGGGAATGAAACGACGATTAATGATTGCAAAAGCACTTATTCATAAACCAAAAATATTGGTTTTAGACGAACCTACTGCTGGAGTAGATATTGAACTCAGAAAAAATCTTTGGATTTTTATGAGAGAATTACAAAAAAAATATAACACGACAATTCTTTTAACAACTCATTATTTAGAAGAGGCAGAAGAAATGTCTGATAAAATTGCAATTTTGCACAATGGAGAAATAATTGTATATAAAGAAACTCAAGAATTATTAAAAAATAATAAACGAACACTGTTTCTTACTTTTCAATCGGGAGAAACGAAAAAATTTATGATAGAAAACGACTCAGATATTATGAAAAATATTATTGCTGAAGAAAAAAAATCTGAACATACTATTTGTAATATTCAGATTAAAGAACCAAAACTAGAAGATGTATTTTGGGAATTTACAAAATAAAAAATCACTCCTCTTTCAAAAAATTATCAACAATTTTTTTCATATTTTTTTCAAAATTTGCAACAGAATACTGCTTCATATTTGCAGATATATTTTTTCTATTTGCTATAAAATAATCTTCATCGGCTTCAAATTTTTCAAGGGCATTTTCTAAACTTTTTTCTGCCTGATGAGAAAAAAATATTCCATTTTTCTTTTCTCCTTCATCGAAAACCATGTTCAATGCTCCACCTTTTTTCAAAGCAATGCATGGAGTTCCAGAACATAATGCTTCCATTGGTGCAATTCCAGCATCTTCATTTTGTGGAAAAAGAAATGCTTTTGCACTTCCCAAAAGTTGAATTAACTCTTCATCAGAAACAAACCCTAAAAATTCAATATTTTTTGCATCTCCTGCTAATGTTTTTAAATATTCCATTTCTGGACCTTTTCCTGCTATTTTCAATTTTTTATCTGGTAAATTTTTAAAAGTTTTTACTAATAAATCAAATTTTTTATAAGGAATAAGTCGTCCTAATGCGATATAAAAATCTGATTTTTCTGAAAGCAACCCTTTTTCAAATTTTTCAAAATCGACAGGAGGACGCAACACAATAGCATTTCGTCGATAATATTTATTAATTCGTCGCACAACATATTCACTATTTCCAATATAACTATCTGGTCTTTGTGCTGCACAAAAATCCCATATTCTATCTGATGTAAACATTTTTGGGAAAAACCATTTAAATGGACGAAGAAAATTTGGAATATTTAATCCTTCTTTCAAAAAATATTGCCATTCGTCCCAAAAATATCGAGTTGGTGTATGACAATAACAAATATGCTTTGTATTTTCATCGACAATAACTCCTTTTGCAATAAATGTACTCGATGAAATAACAAGATCAAATCCGCTTAAATTGAGAGTTTCTATTGCTGTTGGTAAAAAAGGATATAATATTTGATGTCTTTTTTTAAACATTTTTGGTAATTTTTGAAGCCATGTGGTATGTACTTTTACATTTTGTAAATTTGGAAAATTTTCAGGAATATATACTGTTGTAAAAAATTCCGCATCGGGATACAAATGCTGAAACGATTCTAATACCTTTTCTGCACCTCCTTCTGTAGTAAGCCAATCGGCAACAATAGCAACTTTCATTTTTTTCATTTTTTTTAATTATATCTTAAATTTTTTCATTTTTTTAATCTGATTGTATCATAAAAAAAGTTTCAATGAGAAGGGCAAGAGATGCTAATAACGCTATTTCTTGCCATCCTAAATATTGATATTGCTGAAAAAACACAGCAAGACAAAAAGTTATTCCAAGAAGCAAACCTTCACGAATTCCATTTTTCAAACAATAATACGATGATTTTGTTGGAATGATAGCTTTCCACAATAATGCCATTACGAGAGAGGCTGTAAAAGTAACAGAACAAAATAATGCGGCATAGAACAAGAGAAATGCAATTTCTGGAGATTGAACAGGTGAAACATTATGCAAAACAATATACCATGCAGCCCAAGAAAAAATAGCCAGAACGATGAGAAGCCAAAAAAATGAAACTTTCCACATAATAAAAAATAAGAAAAAAAAGCAGAAATGAAAAACGATATATAGAAAGAGTATCAAATTACTCTTCTAAAAAAAAATCTTTTACCTTTTTTTCATCTTTTTTCCCTGCATATTTTTCTATACTTGAAGAAATATCAATCCCATCTGCATGTGATATATGTATAATCTCATTTTTATTTTCGGCAGTAATTCCCCCTGCAATAAATAATTGTTGCGATGGAGAAATATAATTTTTTATTTCTTTCAAAATTTTTTCATCAACTTTTTTTCCTGTTCCTCCATGTGCCTTTTTAGAAAAAGAATCAATAAGAATTGTATCTAAAAAATAATATTTTTTTATCTCTTCCAACTGATGAATAGAAGAAATTCTGAATGCTTTCCAGATTTTTTTTTCAGGAAATTTTTTTTTAATTTCTAAAGAAAATTCTGGAGTTTCTTCTCCATGCAATTGGAATATATCGAGATATGGAGAAACTTTTTCAAGAAATAATAATGATGGATTTACAAACACTCCAACCAAAGAGATAGAATGTTTTATATTATTTTTTTTTATTTCTTCAGAAATTTCCTGAAGTGTTTCAATGCTTATATTTCGAGGAGAAGGTGCATGAAAAATAAAACCTAAATAATTAGGACTATATTTTTCAATCATATGAGCATCTGCAAGAGAAGTTATTCCACAAATTTTAATTTCAATATTTTGCATACATATTTAAAAAAAAGAGGAAAAAGAGAAAAAAGAGCATATAAAAAAAATATACTCTTTAAAACTTGAAGGAAAAATAAAAAATAAAAAATTATGCGTAAAATGCTTTTCTTTTATTTTCTTCTCGATATGATCCAGCTTTTTGTGCTGCTTGTCGAACCAATCGTTTTGTAAGTTTTTTCTTAAACCGTTGAAGACCTCGAACAAGAGGCATGATTCGTGAACCATTTGCTTGCCGTTTCCATCGTTTAATCAACCGTTCATTTGTTTCGTTCCCATCGTCTCGTTTTACTGCCCAAGTAGCCATAATAAATTTTTTAAATAATCATCTCTATTATCTATAATAGAATAAAAAATGTCAATTCTGTTTTCTTTTTTTTTATAAAAATCTATACTTCACATATGTTTGCTATCATTATTCCTTTTCGGCCATCTGGTTTTTCTGAAGAAATAACCTATGAAATTTCTGTTGATGAAAAGAATGCAGAAGTAGGAGATCTTGTTGAAATTGCTTTGGGAAACAGAAGAGACAAAGGAATTATTATAAATATTACAGATGAAATTCCCAGCTTTACAACAAAAAAAATGGGGAAAATATTAGCAAAAAAAATATTTTCACTTTCTCTTCTTCGGCTTTATATAAAAATTTCTCAATATTTTTTCTTTTCTCCATCTTTTTGTCTTAAAAAAAGTACTCCAAAACATATCATCGATACAAATTTTATTTTCCCAAAACACCAAATATTCATTCTTGCTTCAAATATTGAAAAAAAAATAGAAGAATGTAATATTAAAGGGAAAAAACAATTGGAACTCATTCATCTTTTACAAGAATCGAGTCTTACAAAAAAAGAGATATTAGACTCTCATATTTCATCGGCTGTCGTAAAAACACTGCAAGAAAAAGGAATAATTGAAAAACGAGAAAGTGAAATTTTTCCACAAAAAATACAAAATAAAAATAAAACTGAAACTGATGAGGAGAATAAAAAACATGAGAATTTTTCTAAAAAAATTTTTATAGGAAGTCTCTATTCAAAAAAAACAATAGAAGAAATAGAATTTATACAACAGATAATAGAAGCACAAAAACAAGTGTGCATTATTTTTCCAGATAAAATTATTTTAGAACAAACACTGAAAAAATATAAAAAAATTTTTTCAGATATTACTCCATTTCATAATGGACTGGGGAAAAAAGAAGAAAATCTTCATTATTGGAAAATTAGAACAGGAAACTGTTCTCTTATTTTTGGACTACAAAATGCTCTTTTCACTCCTTTTCATTGTCTGGGAGCTATTATTATTTTTGAATATTCTCATCAGAGTCATTGTTCTCTTTTTTCGCCATATATAAAAACACCAGAAGTCGCAGAGATAATTGCAAAAGAAAAAAAAATCCCATTGATATTAAGCAGTTCAAGTGGAGACATTTCTCATGTTTCATCGGCTGATGAAAAAAATATTACACTCTTTCCTTCATCGTTTAAAAAAAATATTATTGTTGCCGATATTGAACTTGAACAGCAGAATAAAAATTTCACTCCCCTTTCTGGAATAGCCCTTGAAAAAATGAAAAATGCGTTAGAAAAAAATGAAAAAATTGTATTATTTTTCAACAGAAAAGGAATGCATACCTCTGTTTTTTGTACCGCATGTAAAGATATTCCTGTCTCTCCATATTCAGGAATAAGAATGTCTGTTTTTAAAGATGCAAATGGGAAAATTTTACTGAGATGTAGTCAATCTGGATATTGTGAAAGGTATAGAGAACAGTGTAAAAAATGTGGTGGAGAAATGAAAAAAATTGGGGAAGGAACTCAAAATATTGAAAGTTTTTTAGAAGAAAATTTTACAGAAAAAAAAATATTGAGAATAGATGGAGATAGTCTTTCTTCAAAATCTAAAATAAAAAATATATCTGATGAAATTGAACAATCGGATATTATTATTGGGACACAAATAATTTTTTCTTTAGGACCAATAACAAATTGTAGCACAGTAATAGATGTTTTATTTGAAAATAGTTTAAGTTTTCCATCACTAATAGCCGAAGAAAAAACATGGATTCAATCACATCTGTTACAAGAATTGTTGGGGAAAACACCTCTGCAAAATGTAATTATTCAAACATTTCAACCAGAACTGCCTCTTATAAAAAATATTGAAAAAAACGATTTTTTACAATTTTATACTCAAGAAATAAAAGCAAGAAAAACATTAGAATACCCTCCTTTTTCAGAAAATATTATTATTTCTTGCACGGGAAAAAATCAGAAAATTTTAGAAAAAAATATAGAAAAAATTCTTCCCATCATACAAAAACTCAATGGAAAATATTTTCCTGCACAATTTTCAATTCTTCCACATCAGCAAAAAGTGAAAGCAGAAATGCAATGTTTTTTCCCTCTCAAAACAAATTTTTACGATATAAAAATTTTAGGTTTTCAACTGCAACGATTTGGAGAATGGCGGTGATATATATAACAACTTATAAAATCCCATCATAAACATTTATAACTTGAAATCCCTTTTCATCTAAAAAATGAGAAACTATTGTACTTCTATATCCAGAAGCACAATAGACAATAATATCTTTATCTTTTGGAAATTTCATATATTCATTATGAATATTTTCTGTTTCAATATAAACAATTCTTTTGTCTTCTGGTAAAGAAAACATATTCCATTCCCCTGCCGATCGAACATCTATAGCAAGAAAATCGTCTTCAATATTCTGAAGACGATTTTGCAATTCTAAAAAAGATATTTCTTTCATCATTAGTTTTCTAAATTTGTATATTATTTTCTATTTTATTCTATATTATTCTATATTATTCTGTATTATTCTCCTACAACAGCATCAACAAGACCATATTCAACTGCTTCTTTTGCTGTCATATAATTATCTCTATCACAATCTTTTTCAATTTGTTCAATAGTTTTTCCTGAATGTTTTGCTAAAATTCCATATAAAACATCTCCTGTTTTTTTGATATGTTTTGCCGCAATTTGAATATCACTGGCTTGCCCTTCTGCTCCTCCCAAAGGCTGATGAATCATAACTTCTGAATGAGGAAGGCAAAATCGTTTTCCTTTTGCTCCACCACATAAAATGATGGATCCCATACTCGCTGCTAGCCCAACACACACAACAGAAATATCTGGTTTTACCAATTGCATAGCATCATATATAGCAAGTCCTGCAGTAACATGACCACCTGGAGAATTGACATAGAGTGTAATATCTTTTTGTGCATCGACTTTTTCCAAAAATAATAATTGAGCAACAACAGTATTTGCCACTTGTGCATCTATTGCCGACCCCAAAAAGATTATTCTATCTTCTAAAAGACGAGAATAAATATCATATGCTCGTTCTCCTTCTGGTGTTTTATCAACAACAGTAGGAATGAGATGTGATGTAAGTGGTTGCGTTTTTTTTTGTGAAGTAAACATAAACATTCAATTTTTTTAAAAAATATAATATAAATCTATAATCATTATACCGCATTTTTCTTTTTATCAATATTCTATTATTCATATTTATAAGAGAAACTGCTTGATTTTTATTTTTTTTAATCTATAGCTTTACATATAATTATTGTAATTATACATAAAAATTAAAAAATTTTTATTGATAAATATTTGTAATATTGATAAAATAAGAAAGTAAGAAATTCTTATTTTCTTACTTTACAACAAATCACCCCAAAATAACCCATTTAAAAATGAAAGTAAAAATTGCAAATACAACATCTCGAGGGCAAATAACACTGCCCCTACAATGGAGAAAAAAATTTGATACCAATACTTTTTCATTAGAAATGAATGAAAAAAATTTAATTATTTCTCCATTGCAAATAGAAGAACCAGAAACTGTTATTTTTGATTCTCAAAGAGACACAAAAGGAAAATCTATTGATATAGATGAATTTATAACTGCTCTGGAAAAAAGCCTATAAAACATTTAAATGGTTGATGATATTACGAAAATATTACGAAAAGAGTCTGTAAAAGACAGAAGTAAAATTCTTAATATTTTACAAAAAATAAAAAATAAAGATCTTTCAGGACTTGATATAAAAAAATTATCTGGAAAAGAAAATGAGTTTAGAGTGAGGTCTGGAAGATATAGAATTTGTTTTGAAAATATAAAAAATAAATTACGAATAAAATGGGTAAAACGAAGAAATAATAGAACATATTAA
>CAMZLA010000102.1 GCA_947311665.1 uncultured Candidatus Altimarinota bacterium
AAATAAAAATCGAGATTATATATATCAAGTCCTCTGGTAATAAACCCCAAAACATAAAGCCCTGTAATACAAATATTGAAAAACATTACAAAAAACAATAATATAAAATTATTTCTGAGAGCAGAAAAATATTGAGCAATATAGGAATATCCTACAGCATTTGAAAAGGCAATAAAAAATGCTGAAAGATATAAAAATATAGGAGAAATATTTTGTGAATCTGTTATCAATAAAGCAAAAATTGAGAGAGAAATAGCAATTGGCAAGAAAAAAAATGTTATCATTTTTAAAATAAATGATATCGGAGGGAAAAAAGAAAGTTCTATTATTCGTGGATCAGAATATAAATCTGAAATAAAGTTTTTTTGATGATCTATATCTAGACTTTCTATATGAATGGATGCTGATATTGTATTATTTTTTGTTATATATTTTGATGATATAAGAGTTATATCATGTCGTTTCATATATTTTGTTAATAATTCTGCTACCTTTGAAATTGAAGAAAGGTGAGAAGAAAAAGAAAAAGTTGTTTTTTCAGATTTTTTTTCTGAAAAAAACCAAGGAAATATTTTTGAAATATTTCTTTTCCAAAATGGAAGTTTTTTATGGCTTTCTTCATATATATAATCATAAATTTTATGCTTACAAATTTTTCCTTCTGCTAAAGAAATATATAAATCGTCTACATTTTTACAAGAAAAATATGAAATAAGATTTCTAATTTTCCTGTTAGATATATTTACAATTCCACATTTATTTCTATCAAAAATTTTTTGCAAGAGCTTATATCCCCATTCCTTTTTATTTTTTTCATCAGTTGCAGACAAGCAATTAATAATTTTCTCTGTTGTAAAAGGAGTTTTCACATAATCTCTCCATTCATATTTACATTGTTTTTCTGATGAAAATGAAAATTCAACAATATCATTTTCTTGTAATTTAGAATATAATGGAGATTTTTTCCCATTGATAAAACATTCTGAAATATATTCAAAATTTTCTGGAAAGAAATATATTCCAGCCCCTAAAAGAGTAGAATTGAATGGGATTGAAAGAGATTTTTTTTCTTTATTATGAATTTTTATTTTTTTTACTAAAATATCTCCAGTAAGAAAAGAAAGAAATTTTTCAGATTCAGATCTTGTTTCTTGAAAATCGTGAGATTCTGTTTGTAAAAAAGGAAGAGAAAAATTTTTCTGATGTGTTTCTATAAAAATACCATTATCGTTTCGTTTTTGCATTTCGCGTGAAACAATATGAATACGAATAGCATGAGCATTATTTATTATAAAAGTTGATTGTAAGGCTTTATATCCATTTTCTTTTGGACTAGAAATATAATCTCTACTTTCTTTTTTCTTTTTTGAAAATTCTGATGCAAAAAATGAAGAAAGCTCATAGCATTCTTTTTCCGAATCAACAATACATCGAATAAAAAAGAAACTTTCATCTGGTGATTTTTCATTATTATGATGACGGATAAGAGATGATGCACTATAAAATTTTCTTTCAATTGTAATTTTTGGAAATTTTTTATTTTTTTCTAAAACTTTTTCAATTTTTTCTATAGAAGTTTTTTGCAAGGCTTCAGTTCTTTTTTTTATTTTTTTCAAAGCATTATATTTTTCTGGATATAATGATTTCATTGCAGCATTTTCAATATTTTTTTTAACTTTCCACAACCCCAAGCGTTCTATTGTTGGAATAAACACATTCATTGTTTCTTTCACTTTTTTCTTTCGTTTTTCAAAACTTTTTTTCCCTTTCAGAGTAATGATATTATGAAGTCTATCAAAAATTTTTATCAAAAGAGTTCGTGAATCATTTTTTGCAAATGAAAATAATTTTTGAATTGTTTGCAATGAAGAAATTTCTTTTGAGATATCAAGAGAACTTACCTTACTTACTCCTTGGACAAGATGAAGAATTTCTTTTCCAAATATTTTTTCTATTTCATTTGCCGTATTATCTTTTCCACTATCTTCAATAGTATCATGCAACATTGTTGCTATTAACAATTTTGCACATGGTTTATATGGCGTGAGTAATAGTGCAACGAGAAGTGGATGAGTAAAATATGATGCTCCACTTTCTCTTTTTTGTGTTTTATGAATTTTTTTCCCAAATTCAAATCCTTTTTTTAAAAGAATTAATTTCTCATTTTTTTCTTCATCAGAAAATGGACAATAGTTAGAATAAATTTTTTCTAAAAGCTGAAATAAATATTCTTCTCCTTTCAATTCAAGAGAAAAAATTTCATCAAAATCTATAGGTGAAGAAAAACGAGGAAAAACTTCCATGAGAACAATCAAAAATAATATATTTTTCATCTTACCTCATTGCGTTTATAATACAAAATTTTAATTTTTTTGCTATAAAAAAGAGAATATTCATGATATAATAATCTGATAATTATATTTATTTAAAAACAGAAGAGATTTTCATGATTTTTTTACTATCTTTTATAACGGCTCTTATTCCTGTAGCTATTTGGTATACTATTTTAATTCGTGCAAAACGAAAAGGAATGGCAACTTTTTTTTTCATAATGCTATTTTTTGCAATGGTATTTGGTTTTATCTGGTTTCTCTATTTTCAACAATCTATAAAAAATTATTTATTCCCTCTTATAGGAATGGGAATTACTTATCTTATCATTGGTATTATTATTGAATATGGTAAAAATTTCATTATTAGATTTATAGGAAAAAATTATTTTCACGATATTGATGATGTTGTAGATATGGCTTTTGCAACAGCATTAGGATTTACTTTAGCAGAAAATTTTTTATATTTCTATTCCATGTTTTCTCTTGGAATTTATACAGAATCTGCAATATATATTGTAAAAGAAATTCTTAAACAAGAATTATTCATCTTACCAATACATCTTTTGACTTCTGGTTTTTTTGGATATTACTATGGAGTATCGCTTTTTGCAAAAAAAAGAAATGGAGAAAAACAGTCTCACACTTTTAAAACAATACAAATATTAAAAGGAACTTTTATATCTACTGTTTTATATGGAACATTTTTCATGCTGAAAGAACTTGATTTTACAACTCAAGATATTTTTAATTATTTCGGATTAGAAAATTTTCTTTTTGGAATAGATGAAAAACTCTTACCAATAATATCTTATATATTTTTCTTTATTGGAAGTTTTTTCTTGTTTCAATTAATAGAAGGAAAAAGATTTATAGAAGATCCACAGCCTTTAAAAAAATAAAAATATAATGCTAAAAAAATTATTAAATTTTCGGGTTATTCTCATGTCATCAGTATTTTCACTGATAGCATTTTTACAAATGAGTATAGAAAAAATAACTCTTTCCGGATTTTTTATTTGGATAGTTAATGGATTTCCAGAACGACAAATAGAATTTTTTATAAATTTTCTCTGGATTTATTTTTCTATTACTGGAGGAATTTTCATTTTTAGAAAATGGTACCATGAAAGAAAAACACGAGATTTAGTATACATCAGAATAATAATGCCACGGACAGAATCTAAAGTTGATGATGAAAAAAGAAATCAAAAAGATTTTAAAGAAAAAATGGGAATAATGTCTCAACTCTATAGATCTCTCTATGAAATTTCAGATCTTAATTTTATTCATAGTATAAAATCTTCTTTATGGGATTATAATAAAATTTCTTTTGAATTGGTAATGCATAAAGGAGAATTAAATTTTTATATTGTCTGCGATCAATATTATAAATCGATTATAGAAAAGCAATTAACCGCTTTATATTCCGCTGCCGAAATTGAAGTTTTTTATAAACCATACGATTTTTATGAACCAAATAAACATATTAATGGTTTTTATTTATATGGACAAAATGATGATGCATATCCTATTAAAATGTATAAAGAAATGGAAGAAGACCCATTGAATGATATGACCAATGTTTTTTCTAAATTGGACAAAGAAGAATCGGCTGCTATTCAAATTATTATTAACCCAGAAGATGGAGAGTGGGTAAAGCAAGCAGAAGCAAAAGCAACAAAATTATTTAAAGGGAAAAAACTAAATGCCTTTAAAGGAATTGGGAAAATTCCTATATTGGGAACAATTTTTAGTTTTATTTTTGCTCTGTTTTCTGGAGACAACGATGCATTAAAATCTAATGCACCAGGAGCAAGTGGTGGAGATGGATATGTTCGAATGCTACAACCAAAAGAAGAGTCTATTAAACGAATGGGATTGAAAGCAGGACAAGAACCATTTGCAACAACTATTAGAATTTTAGTTCAAGCACCACAAAAAAAACGAGTAGAACAAATATTAAATGATATGGTTATTACTTTTAGTATTTTTCGAGACTCATATTCTAATTGGTTTGAAAATAGGCGATTATTTTTCATCAACTGGATTAATGGATTATTAATATATCATGGATTTCAACGAAGGTTGGGGAAATTTTATTTAGGAAAACAAACAATTTTTGTCCCTGATGAATTAGCTACTTTATATCATTTACCAGATTCAAAATATAATCAATCGAATGTTATTGACTGGTTAAAATATAAAAAACTTCCACCACCAAAAGATTTACCAAAAGAAGGTGTTTTAATGGGAACAAATACATATAGAGGAATTAATACCGATGTTTTCATTACTCCATATGACAGATCTCGACATATGTATATTTTAGGGAAATCTGGTTCTGGGAAATCTGTTTTGCTTTCTTATATGGCACGACAAGATGCAAAAAATGGAACAGGATTTGGAATTATTGATCCGCATGGAGATTTAATAGAAGATATTTTACGATATATTCCTAAAGAACGAGCAAAAGATGTTGTAGTTTTTAATCCTGCAGATACCGAAAGACCGATGGGATTAAATATGTTGGAAGCAACGACTGCCGAAGAAAAAGATAGAGCTGCTTTGGATGCAATGCAAATTTTTATTAAAATGTTTGGGAATGAAATTTTTGGTCCACGAATTCAGCATTATTTTAGAAATGCATGTTTAACTCTTATGGATGATGAAGAAGAAGGAGCAACAATTCTTGATATTCCACGAATGTTTATTGATGAAGCATTTCAGAAATATAAAGTGACTAAATGTAAAAATACTGTGGTTCGTCAGTTTTGGGAGGGAGAAATTGCAAATACTGGAGACAGAGAAAAACAAGAAATGATTCCTTATTTCACATCAAAATTTGGACCATTTATTTCTAATACAACAATTAGAAATATTATTGGACAACCAAAAAGTGCTTTTAATATTAGAAAAGTAATGGATGAAGGGAAAATTTTATTAATAAATTTATCAAAAGGGTTAATTGGAGATACGAATGCTCAACTTTTAGGACTTGTTATTGTAAATAAAGTTTCTATGGCAGCCATGAGTCGGGCAGATATTCCAGAAAAAGATCGTGTTCCATTTTTCCTCTATGTTGATGAGTTTCAAAATTTTGCAACCGATGCTTTTGGAGATATTTTAAGTGAAGCACGAAAATATAAACTTGCCCTTGTTATGGCTCATCAATATATTGCACAACTGAACCAAGGGAAAATGGGAGGTGGTGAAACAAAATTGAAAGAAGCAATTTTTGGAAATGTTGGAACGATGATTACTTTTAAAATGGGAGCAGAAGATGCTGAATATTTTGAAAAAGAATATGCTCCTGTTCTTTCTACACAAGATATTTTATCTATTGCAAACTATAAAGCATATCTCAAACTTTCTATTGGAAATGCTCCATCTCGTCCATTTTCTATGGGAACAATTTGGGACCAATCTGGTTCAAATCAAAAAGTTGCAGATATTCTCAAACAATATTCTCGAATGAAATATGGAAGAAAAGTAGAATTTGTAAATGCAGAAATTGAAGCACGATTGGGAATAGTAGAATAGAAATAATTTTTATTATTAAAAAAAATTATTTTACTTCATTGCTCCTCGTAACATTTCAATTTCATCTCTATAGTCAGCAGCTTTTTCAAATTCTAGATTTTGCACTGCAATATCAAGTTTTGCTTCTAAATCTTTTATCCAATCTTTAATATTATCTTTTTTACTATTAGATATTTTTTCTTTTCTCTTCTTTTTCCCAAGATCTAAAGATTTTATAGATTTAATAATTGTTTTTGGAGTAATTCCATGTTTTTCATTATATGCTTCTTGTTTCTCTCTTCTTCTATCTGTTTCTTCAATACACTGTTCCATTGCTTCTGTCATTACATCACCATACATTATAGCAATTCCTTCACTATTTCGTGCTACTCGCCCTACAATTTGTAAAAGAGCATCTCGAGACCGAAGAAACCCTCGTTTATCAGCATCTAAAATAGCAATTAAAGAAACTTCTGGTAAATCTAACCCCTCTCTCAAAAGATTAACCCCAACAATAACATCAAGTTTCCCTTCTCGCAATTCTTGAATAGTTTCAATTCGTTCAAATGTTTCAATTTCTGAATGTAAATATTTAGATTTCACACCAATTTCTTCAAAATATCCAGAAAGTTTTTCTGCCATTTTTTTTGTTGCAGTAGTAATTAAAACTCGTTCTCCTTTTTTCATTCGTTTTTCTATTTCAATATTCAAATCATCAATTTGATTATTTGCTTCAGATTTTTTTATAGTATGCACATTTTCATTCCATTTATCAGATTGAGAAGGACGAACTGAAATTTGTGGATCTAATAATCCTGTAGGACGAATAATTTGTTCTGCAAAATCTTTTTTTACATCACAATGTTCATATTCATATTTTCCTGGTGTAGCAGAAACATAAATAGCTTTATTTAT
>CAMZLA010000103.1 GCA_947311665.1 uncultured Candidatus Altimarinota bacterium
TATCCAAATGCTTGTTCCAGAATATCCTGCTTTTTCCGCTTCGGTATAAAACTGATGATATTCAGAAAATTCATCAATAATATTTGTAATTTGTTTTTCTTTACATTTTGTTTCTTGAATACAAAAAATATCTGGAGAAAAATTTTCTAAAAATTTTTTCAATTCTCCTTTTTTATGCACTGCCCGAATTCCATTCACATTCCAAGATATTATTTTCATTATTCTTCATTTAAATTTTCTCACAAATAGCATCTCCCATTTCTACTGTTCCCACTTTTTTCATTCCATCAGACATAATATCTCCTGTTCGTAAACCGTCATCTAAAACTGATTGAATAGCATTTTCAATAGCTTTTGCTTCATCAGTTAAACCAAATGAATGCTGAAGAAGAAGAGAAAGAGATAAAATTTGTGCAATAGGGTTCGCAATTCCCATTCCTTGAATATCTGGTGCAGAACCTCCAGATGGTTCATAAAGCCCAAATCCTCCATCTGAAAGTGATGCTGATGCGAGCATTCCAATAGAACCAGAAATTTGTGCACTTTCATCAGATAAAATATCTCCAAACAAATTTTCTGTAACAATAACATCAAAATCTCGTGGTCGTGTTAAAAGTTGCATTGCTGCATTGTCTACATATAAATGTTCCAGTTCTATTTCTGGAAACTCAGACTGATGAATTTCATTGGTAACCTTTCGCCAGAGAACAGACGATGATAAAACATTTGCTTTATCTACACTACAAACTTTTGCTGTTTTTCCTGTTGCACTCGCTCGTGTTTTTGCTGATTGAAATGCTACTCGAACAATTCGTTCAATTTCTGAAACAGAATATTTCATAAGATCCCATGCACTTGTTTCATCACTCCCTTTCTCTCCAAAATATGCTCCTCCTGTCAATTCTCTCACTACAAGAAAATCGAACCCATCACCAACAATATCTGCTCGTAATGGAGACGCTGCTTGCAACCCATTAAAAATTTTTGCAGGACGCAAATTTGCATAGAGATTAAAATGTTTTCTCAATGGTAATAATGCTCCTCGTTCTGGTTGTTCGTTTGGTGGAAGATTTTCCCATTTTGGACCTCCAACAGATCCAAAAAGAACGGCATCGGCTTCTTCACACACTTCTATTGTTTTTTCTGGCAAAGCCTTTCCTTCGTTATCAATTCCAGCTCCTCCAATATTTGCTTCTGTCAATTGAAACGAATGTCCAAATTTTTCTTCAATTTTTTTCAATACTTTAATTGCTTCAATCATAACTTCTGGACCAATTCCATCACCAGAAAGCACTGCTATTTTTTTTTCCATACCAAAAAGATTATTAAATAATAAATATTACTTCCATTATTACAAAATATAAAGAATAGAGCTAGAAATTTTTTCTTTCATCGTCTATTCTTTTTATAAATTTTCATACCAATTATTTATAATACCATATGTTTACTCTTAAAAATTCATCTGATAAAGCGAGAACGGCAATATTGGAAACGCCACATGGGAAAATAAAAACTCCAGTTTTTATGCCAGTTGCAACACGAGGAGCTATTAAAGCAGGAGTTGGGTTCGATGATTTAAAAAATTTAGGAGCAGATATTTCTCTTGGAAATACATATCATCTTCATCTACGACCAACATCGAAACTGATAAAACGCATGGGAGGATTACACTTTTGGGAAAAATGGAATAAACCAATTCTTACCGATAGTGGAGGATTTCAAGTATTTTCTATAAAAAATAAAAAAATTACAGACGATGGAGTTTGGTTTCATTCACATATAAATGGAGATTTATTCTATCTCGATGCCGAAACTTCTATACAAATTCAATTGGAATTGGGTTCAGATATTTTAATGGCATTCGATGAATGTCCTCCAAATGTGCCAGATTTTTCATCGATAGAAAATGCAGTGAATAAAACAACAGCATGGGCAAAACGCTCTCTTTCATATTTTGAAAAAAATTATAATTTACAAATTCCAACAAATGAACGACCACAACTTTTTGGAATTATTCAAGGAGGAAGTTTTTCAGAACTCAGAAAAAAAAGTTTGAAAGAAATTACATCGATGAATTTTGATGGATTTGCAATGGGAGGTCTTGCGGTGGGAGAACCACCAGAAGAAATGTATAAAGTTTTAGATGAAATTGTTGATTATATGCCAGAAAATAAACCTCGATATTTAATGGGAGTTGGAACTCCTATAGATTTATTAGAAGCGGTAGAGCGAGGAATAGATATGTTTGATTGTGTATTGCCAGCACGAAATGCACGGCATGGAAGTGTGTTTACAAAAAAAGGAGTAATAAAAATTAAAAATGCAAAATTTAAAGAAGATGCGTTACCAATAGACCCAAAATGTAAATGTGATGTTTGTGGAAATAAAAAAATTTCACGAAGTTATCTTCATCATCTTTTAAAAGTAGGAGAAGCGTTGGGAGAAAGATATGCAACAATTCACAATCTATATTTTTATCAAGAACTGATGAATGATATGAGAAATGCTATTGATGAAAATAAATTTTCTCTTTTTAAAAAAGACTGGTTGAAAAATTTTACATCATCTCACCGGTAAAAGACCAAATAGATTCTGATGAAATAATTTTGACAGAAATTATTTCTCCTATAAATCGTTTATTTTTTTCTCCTATAGGAAATCGTATTGTTCGCCCTCTATGACTTTTCCCAGAAGCAATTCCATTTTTCACTTCATCGACCAACACTTCTTCAATTTTCCCAATTTCTTTCTTGTTTTCTTTTCGTAACACTTCTTTCAATTTTTCTGTTAAGAGTTCAAATCTTCGTTTTTTTTCTTCTAAAGAAATAGTATCTTTCATTTTGTCTCCTGCAATAGTCCCCTTTCGCACAGAATATTTTGAAATGTATGCCATTATAAATTTTTCTGAATTGAATAATTTCATTGTTTCTTGAAAATCTTCTTCTGTTTCATCACAAAACCCTACAATGATATCGGTTGTAATGGTTATTTCTGGAATAGCTTTTCGTAAATTTTTTGTAAAATCTGTAAAACGAGAAATATTATGTTCTCGTCCCATTTTTTGTAACATTTTTGTTGAACCACTTTGCACTGGTAAATGTAATGTTCGTGCAATGTTTTCATTTTTTACCATCACATCAATTACATCTTGTCCCATATGTCGTGGATGAGGAGAAGTGAATTGTAATCGTTTCAAATTTTTTATTTGAGCAATTTCATCGAGTAATATTGCAAAATCTGTTTGTCGTTGTAGTGTTTTTCTGGTGCTGTCATCTAAAAAATATGCATTTACATTTTGCCCAACAAGAGTAATTTCTTTCACTCCGTTTTTTACATGCATTTCACATTCGTTTACAATATCTGCAAAAGGACGAGACCGTTCTTTTCCTCGTGCAAATGGAACAATGCAATAGGTACAAAATTTATCGCACCCTGTCATAATGGGGACAAATGCTCTAAAATTTTCTTTGAGTTTTGGGCTGATGTTGAGATAGTCAAGTTCATCAAATGATATTTTTGGTCGTTGAATATTTTCATCATATTCTTGTAAAAGTTCTGGAAGAGATTTCATATCTTCTATTCGAAACACAAAATCTATTCGTTCAAATTTTTTTAAAAGACTGTCTTTTTCATCTTTTTCAAAATGTTGTGTCGATGTTTTTCTTACCATACATCCAGTGAGTCCTACAATTTTCCCCAATTTTTTTGCATTTCGGACATATCCAAAAACTCTGTCTTCTGCATGTTGTTTAATAGAACATGTATTAAAAATAACAATATCGCTTTCTTCTATTCTTTCAACTTGTTCAAGTGCTATAGATTCAAGAACCGATTCCAATTTTTCGGAATCTGAATAATTCATTTGGCAGCCAAAGGTTTTAAGGAAATATTTTTTCATAGAAAATAATAATTTTTTTTTCAATGAAGATATTACAATTATTTTTTTTTAAAAAATAGAGATTTGTAAAAAAACAGAGAAAAACAGAGAAAAACAGAGAAAAAGTATAAAAGAATAGAGAAAAATATTAAAAAAACATTAAAAATAATAAATAATAATATTAAAAAACAAGCAACAATGCAGTAAAGAACTGTGTTTGAGAGAGAGTGGGAAATGTTTTGAAAAAAAAGTATGAAAAAACACAAAAAAAAGATTGACAGACCTGTTTGAGTTTTGTAAAGTTCGCCAGCTTTTGCTAGCTTTTAACTTTTGATGTTTCATAGAAGCAAAAAATTAGGCAATGAATTATAAATTTTTTCTTCTAATTTTTTCCTTCTGTGAAACTGTCAGGGTTACTGTTAGCTTTAATAAAGCTAAATTTCTGAGTGATCTCTTTTTTTTGAGATGCACAAAGAATTGCGAACCTTGACAGTTTCGATAAAATTTTAAAAATTTTAAAAAACAAGTTTTTTTTAATAATTGTTTTTCATTTTTTACTTCTTTTTATTTTTAATAAATCTGTATTTCTTTTTTTTAAAGAAAATATACTCAGAAGAGATTTTTTTTAGAGATCTTTTGTGAGTGTATTTTCTAAAAACAAAAAAAGAAATACACTATGAAAAAAAAAAGATTTTCTGTTTTCATTATTTTTTTAATAAAAAGA
>CAMZLA010000104.1 GCA_947311665.1 uncultured Candidatus Altimarinota bacterium
GATGTGTCCAGTGATTGAACATATGAGTGATTTACATAATTTTTCACTTAAGGGAGATTTACGTTTCGAACTCGTACCGTGGTTTACAGCCTCTAGGCTTAAGTTAAAACAAAATTCATGGTAAAAAAAAAATTAACGATGTAATTTATGGCTGTATATTTATATAATTGTATTTAAAGGATTTTTTTTTAATATGAGCTAAGATTGTAACTTATATAAAAAAAAAACCATGTATTTAGAAAATGCTTATTAAAAAAAATGGTCACGTATTAAAGAAAACCATGAATTTAAAATAAAAACAAATCAAGAATTTAAAAAATCAAGATTTGAAAACATCAATAATTAAAAAAAAAGAAATAGACACAATATACATTTCCCAAATCTTTCATCGGCACAAAAAAGTTTTTCTGGGTTTTTACCAGAAGAAAATAATTTTGAAAATTCATCAGCTGATGAAAAAAATTGGACAGTTATTGGACAATTGCGAAAAAGTTTTATTCTTGTAGAAGAAAAAAATGGATTGCGAGTAATAGATCAACATGCCGCTCATGAACGAGTTCGGTTGGAAAAACTTGAACAAATGCAAAAAGAGAAAAAAAATATTTCTCAACCATTGCTCACTCCTTGCGTTTTTTCTGTGAGTGTTTCAGAAAAAGAAATGCTGATGGAAGAAAAAAAATATTTAGAAACATCAGGATTTGAAATTGAAGATTTTGGAGGAAATGAAATTGCTATTCATGCTGTTCCCAGTGGAAGCGAACATATTAATATAGAAAAATTATTTTCTGATCTACTCGCCGATTGTGATTTTTTCGATTCAGAATTTTCAGATATTCATAATTCTTTTAGCAAACGAGCAATGTCTTATACGGCATGTCGAGGTGCAAAAATGTTTGGTGATATATTGTCTCATCAGGAAATGGAAGCCCTTGTTTCCGATTGGAAAAAATGTAAAAAAATGGATAGTTGTGCCCATGGTCGTCCAGTTTCTGTTTTCTATCCATATAAAGAATTGGAAAATGAATGTGCGAGATATTAGAAAAAATCTGTAAATATTCCTATAGAAAAAAATAATCTCTTTCTATAGACTAACAAAGAAAAATATCAATTTTATTTTTTCTTTTCATTTCATACTTCATTTTTTTCTGTCTCTAAAAAATAATGCTCCATCTCCATTCCATTTCAAAATCATACGGACACAATCCCCTTTTTTCTGAGGTTTCTTTTACTGTTGGAGAAAAAGAAAAAGTTGGAATAATGGGACGAAATGGATATGGAAAATCAACTTTTTTCCGATTGATAACAGGAGAAGAAAGTGTCGATGATGGACATATAGAAATTCCAGATTGGTATAATATTAGAAAACTTGAACAGCATTTACGATTTGAAAAAAAAACATTACTCGAACAAGTTTCATCAAGTCTTCCAAAAATTCAACAAAAAGAAACATGGCGAGCAAAATCTATTTTAATGGGATTGGGATTTTCTGAAGAAGATTTTGATAAAAGTCCTTTTGAATTTTCTAGTGGATTTCAAGTAAGAATCCGTTTAGCAGAAGCTCTTGTTTCAGAATGTGATTTATTATTACTTGATGAACCGACGAATTATCTCGATATTGTTTCTTTGCGATGGTTACGAAATTTTTTGCGTGCATGGACAAAATCGTTTCTTCTCATTACTCATGATATTACTTTTATGGAATCGGTAGTAACACATAGTGCTGTTATTCATCGAGGAAAAATTAGAAAAATGAAAGGAGAACCGCAAAAACTTTTAAATCAGATAGAAAAAGATGAAAATGTCTATGAAAAAACAAGAATTGGACAAAAAAAGAAACAGGCAAAAACAGAACATTTTATAAAAAATTTTCGTGCAGGAGCACGATCGGCAGGACTTGTTCAAAGCCGAATAAAAATGTTGGAAAAACAAGATACACAAGAAAAACTTCAAAAATTGCCACAAATAAAATTTCATTTTCCTGCAATAGAATTTCATGGAGACCATCTTCTTCGAGCATGGAATATCGATTTTGGATACACTCCAGAAGAAATTCTTATTCATCAGCTGTGTTTAGAAATAAATGCAGGAGATAGAATTGGGATTATTGGACGAAATGGGAAAGGAAAATCTACATTACTCCATCTTTTAGCAGAAAAATTATACCCTCTTTCTGGACACCTAAAAAAATATCATACACTTACATATGGATATTTTGGACAAGAAGCAGAAGGTATTAAATGGGGAAGTGAAACAATTTTAACAGAATTGCATAGTGTAAAAAATTCTAAAGAAACAGAAGTGCGAAATATTGCCGCATCTCTTTTGTTTACTGGAAACGATGTGAAAAAAAAAATATCAGATCTTTCTGGAGGAGAAAAAGCACGAGTGCGACTTGGAAAACTTATGCTTCAGAAAAATCATTTATTATTGCTCGATGAACCAACAAATCATCTGGATATTGAATCGGTGCAAAAATTGATAACAAGTTTTGCAAATTTTAAAGGAGCATTGGTTATTGTAAGTCATGATGAGCGGTTACTTTCTCGAGTGGTGAATAAACTCGTTGTATTTGATGAAGATAAAATTTCTGTTTTAAATGGTGGATATGATGAATTTTTAGCAAATGGAGGATGGGGAGATGATGAAAATTTGAGTAAAAGAGGTGAAAATTCTCATGATGAAAATAATGAAAGTGATAACAAAAAAAAATTTAGAGAACGAAAAGAAAACCAAAAACGATTGAGACAGGTTATTTCTCGACAAGAAAATTTGGAAAAAGAAAATGCTGAAATTGATGAAAAAATAGAAAAACTTTCTTTTGCAATGCATAAAGCTATTAGAAAAAGTAATTCTCCTCTTGTTGCAAAAACAGGAAAAGAAATGAAAGTTTTAGAAGAACAAATGGAAAAAAATTCTGATGAAATAGAAAAACTTGTTCTTGAAGAAATTGAATTGGAAGAAAAACTTCTTCTTGAATAATTTTTGAATA
>CAMZLA010000105.1 GCA_947311665.1 uncultured Candidatus Altimarinota bacterium
AAAAAACAGTTTTCTTTAAAATTTTTTAAATTTTTGAAGAAACTGTTTTTCTCCCAACATAAAATAAATTTTATGTTGGGAGCTTTATTTTATTTTTAAAAAATAGAGATTTGTAAAAAAACAGAGAAAAAATTAAAATACTCTATCAATTCATCGGATGAAATGATATAATGATGTGAAGGGAAGAAGGGATGCGTGGAGTGGAAAAAGAGAGCAAAAACAGAAAAAAAATATATATAAAAAAAATAATAAATATGACACAAGAAAAAACAGAACCTTCATCGTTTATCAAATGGATAAGTATTATTTCTGCATTTGAATATTTGGCATGGGGAATTATAGACCCTATATATTCTCTATTCATCAACAGTATTGTCGATAATTATTTTGTTGTAGGAATTATTTTTGGATTACGCTCTTTTACAGGAATGCTTGCCATTTTCTTTTTAAGCAGAATGCTCAAACATATCCCGCTCATTCAAGGGTTTTTTCTGTCATATCTTCTCATTTTCATAGGGTTTATAGGGTTTTTTCTTTCGGGATTATTGAATTCACTTTTCATTTTACTTCTGGTTTCAGTTATTAACGGTATTGCCATTATGCTCAAACAAAACAGTAAACAAAACATGCTGATGAATGAAATTACAGCGAAGAATGCTTCAAAAATAATGGGAGGAAATATTGCGATTAAATATAGTTTTTGGTCTATTGGAATGCTTATTGCTGGAGGAATATTTTCGTTTTTTACAAATTTCCCATTACAAAATTTATATTTAGTAATTGCAGGGTTTTGGGTATTCATTCTCTTTTTCTTCAATTCACAACAGCAAAAATTTATATCTCTTCCTTGGAAAAAATGGTGGCAAGATATTAAAGATGTCGTGATGAAAGATAAAATTTGTTTCGGTATTTTTTCTGAGATGAAAAAATTTCCCATAGAACTCAATTATTCAATCATTCTCTGTTTTTTCATGGAAATGACTTCTCGAGTCAGTCTTCTGTTTGTTCCATTGTTGGCACAAAGTTTAGGACTCGCAATTCATCAGATATTTTTTCTTACAGCATTTATGCTTTTACCCATGATGTTTACTTTTGTGTTCTCATCGGTTGCAGATAAATATAACAAACTCACTTTAATTATTTATGGAATTGCATTTTCTCTTTTCCCTCTGTTGTTTCTTACTACAACAGAAAGCCCTATAGAAATTGCTATTGCCAGTAGTGTTATTTCTCTTTGCATCGCTCTTTTACAGCCTTCTGTTTTAGGACTTTCTGGAAATCTTGCACCAAAAAGTAAAAAACATACGGTTATAGAACTCGAACTTTTTTTTACAGGAACAGGAGCTATTGTTGGATCTATGGGATTGGGAGCAATTGCAGAATATTATGGAATTCAAATAGCATTTCTTGCTGTTGCCATTGTTGCAATGTTTTTTCTATTAACAGCTCTCGTTCTTCATTTCTATCTGATGAAAAAAAATATCACAGTTCATCAGAACAAAAAAACAATATTTAGAAAAATTGTAGAATTTTCTCATTTTGGAATGCAGAGACATATGAGATAAAACATTAAAAAATATAAAAACAAATATATGAAACAAATATTTACTTCATCGGTTTTGGCAATGCTAACGGCTATCATCATTTTTTTAACAATTCCAATGGTTGAAGCTGCTCAAGGACGACTTCCCGATGAGTATAAAAAACCTATTGAAAAAGTTTCAGAGTTTCAAGAACCAGTAAAAGGAGAAGATAGCACAGAAATGCTCAATAATTTAATTAAAGAAAATATTATTCCCATAGTAAAATTTATTTTCATAGCCGTTGGATTATTATTCATCGGTTTATATGCGTATCAAATGTCTATTGGAATGGGAGACGACGAACAGCTTTCTGGACAAAAATCGAATTTAATTTTTGCAGCTCTTGGATTTACAGTTATGACAATTGCTCTTCAACTTTCAGAAATAATAGATCCGAATAGAGAGGGAGACACCTCCACTTTTTTAGATAAAGATGCAACAGATATTCTTATAAGAGACCTTATAAATTATATTGAATTGGGATTGGGAGCAATTGCTATTGCCGTTATTTTCTATGGTGGAATGAGAATGATTACCGCAAATGGAGATGAAGAGCGTGTTACAGAAGGGAAAAATATTTTAATGTATGGATTTTTGGGGTTTGTTATTGTAATGCTTGCAAAACCGCTCATTACAAAAGTTTTTTATCCAAAACTGGGAAGTCAAAATATTGGACAAGATCAAGCAAAAACTTTTATAGAAGAAGGATTGGGAGTTTTAGAATTTCTTCTTACTTTTCTGGGAGTTATTATTTTTATTGCATTTATCTATGCAGCGTTCATGTTTCTTTTGGCTGGAATTGATGAAGAAAAAAAATCAACAGCTATCAATACTCTCATTTGGACAGCAATAGGGTTTATTATTGTCCTCATTTCATATTCTATTGTAATGTTTTTTCTTCCTGGAAATTAAAAAAAATAAAAAAATAAATTAAAAAATAAATATATTCTCATCTCATCTTTTCTATGAAAATTTTACAATTTCTTCAATGGCTGATAATCACAACTTTTATCACATTATCATTATTACTCATTAGTTTTTTTGAACCATCGTTTGCCGATATAAACATTCCTTTCGATAGAGATGAATCTGGACTAGATGTTATTCCTCAAGGAGAAGATTTGGTAAAAGAAGATGCGCCAGACAAAGGTTCAGATCAATTGGTAGATATTATTATTACCGTTTTTCATACGATGAAATGGGCGTTGGGGTTCATTGTTCTTTTATGGGTTGTTATATCTGGAGCATATATGATTTCTTCATCGGCATCGACAGATAGTGTAGAATCTGCAAAAAAAATGATGATGTATTCAATTGCTGGACTTGTTGTAATGCTTTTGGCAGAACCGTTTGTGCTCGATATTTTTTATGGAGGAGGAAATGCTGGAGTATTGCATACGGCTACTTTAGAAGAAACTATGAAAGCAAAAAGTGATAATTTACGATTACAGATTTCAGGAGTTATAGATTTTGTAAAAACATTATTGGTTTTTATTGCTATGGCATACATTATTTTTTCTGGAGTACGAATGATTCTTGCCTTTGGAAATGATGAAAAATTGGGAACAGCAAAACAAATGTTTCTTCCTATCGGTTTAGGAATTCTTGTTATTGTATTCAATGAAGTATTTATTGATTATATTTTATATGACATTATATTTGATGGTGAGACCGTGAAATTTGGAGCAGAGAGTTCTAAAGTTGAAGTATTTGTAAAACAACTTATTGGGTTTCTGCAATATCTCTTACAATTTATTGCTCTTCTTGTTTTTGGATTTATGGTATATGGAGGAATGTTATATATTGCATCGTTTGGAGATGAAGAACGAGCAGGGAAAGGAAAAGATATTTTTATTAATGCTTTTTGGGGAATGGTTATTTTAATATTTTCTTATGTCTTGATGATGTCGTTAGTCAATTTTTCAATTTCAGGATAATTTCAGAATGATTTCAGAATGATTTCAGGATATATACACAAAGAATATTTTTATTTATTTCCTTGCAGTTCATCGGTTGCTAAACTACATGCTTCAATAATTCCATCTATTTCTCCGTCCATTACGGCAGGAATATTTGGGAAATTTTTCTTTATCCGATGATCTGTAATTCTATCTTGAGGATAGTTATATGTTCTAATTTTTTCTGATCTATCTCCACTTCCAATTTGTGCTACTCGCATTTCAGAATTTTCTGCTAATTGTTTTTCTCGTTCTATTTCGGCAAGACGAGACCGTAAAACTTTAAATGCACTATCTTTATTTTTATGCTGAGAATCTTGATCTTGGCAAGTAACAATTAATCCTGTGGCAATATGAGTTAATCGAATAGCCGATTCTGTTTTATTTACATGTTGTCCTCCTGCTCCACTGGCTCTATATGTATCGACTCGAACATCTGCTTTTTTCAATTCAATTTCTTCTGTTTCGTCTGCTTCTGGAACAACGGCAACAGTTGCAGTAGAAGTATGAATTCTTCCCTGTGTTTCTGTTTTTGGAATTCTCTGTACCCGATGAACTCCACTTTCATATTTAAAAACTTTATAAACATTTTTTCCAGAAATAGTCGCAACCAGTTCCGATATTCCCCCACTATCACTATTTTTTTTTGTTATTATTTCAATATCAAAATCCATTTTTTCTGCATATCGAAAATACATTCTCATCAAATTTCCAGCAAAAATAGCTGCTTCATCTCCACCTGCTCCTGCTCTAATTTCTAAAATAATATTTTTAGGATCATTTGGGTCTTTTGGAGTGAGTTCTTCTTTTAATATTTTTTCCAATTGTAACAATTCAGATGTTGCTTGTTTAATTTCTTCTTTTGCCAATTCTTTCATTTCATCATCATCGTCTTGTAACAATTCTTTATTTTCTTCTATTGTTTTTTCCAGTTCAAAATATTTTTTTCCCATTATAGCAATATCTTCTATTTTAGATTTTTTTTGTCCCAAAGACTTCATTTTATCCATATCGGAAAAAATTGAAGGATCTAAAAATTGCTTTTCAATATCCGCATACATATCAATAATTTTTTGAATTTTATCTTTCATAGTTTTTTATATATTTAAATAGTTTTGTTCTTATAAAAATTGAAATTTTTAACATAAATCAAGAGAAGAATGTGTCCCAATTTGTTCAAAAATAGTAGAATTATTTTTTATATAAATTTTTATTATAATTCTTATATCTCCCCCAATTTGCAATTCTTCATATCCATTCCAATTTCCAGACATTTTTTTTCTATAATATTTTGATTTCCTAATCTTTGTAGAAAAATCGATAATGCATTCATTTATTTTATTTTTAAAATTTTTCCTATTCTCAATAATCTTTTTTGCCTGTTTTTTAAATCTTCGAGAAAATATTATTTCCATAATGTTTTTTCTAAAATATTATGAGTAATTTTTTCATTATTAGGGTTAATAGAAATATATTCTCCATCTCCTTTTTCTAAAGATTTTTTTACTTTTTCCCAATATTCTTTTTCTGCTTCTTGTAAATATTTTTCTTTTTCAAAATAGAGACTTAATGCATCGACAATTACTCGACTTTTATTTGAATATTTATTCAATTTCTCTTTTAAATATTTGGGGATAGAAATACTTGTTCTGCATACTGATGAAATCATAAAACAATCGATTAAATTCTTAAAGTATTACAAAGTAATAATATCATAATAACAAAAAGTAATAAAGAGCAGTAATAAATAGAAATAATAAATAAGAATAATAAATAAAATTTTTTATTGTTTCTGCTACAAAATATATTATTTTGTTTTCTCTGTTTTTTCTGTTTTCTCTATTTTCTCATCAGGAAAAAATTCTTCAAATTCATCTTTGCTCAATGTCTCTTGTTCTATCAATTTTTTAGAAATATCATGTAATAATTGAATATTGTCTTGCAATGTTTTTTGAGTGAAAATATATGCTTTTTTCAAAATATTTTGTACTTCTTCATCTATTTTTTCTGCAAAAGCTTCAGAATGTTTTTTCATTACACTTTCTTCTCCTCCATCAGAATATACAACAGGACCAATTTCATCACTCATTCCAAATTTTTTCACCATTGCATTTGCAATAGCACTTGCTCGTTCTAAATCATTTGAAACTCCAGAAGTTGTATCTTCAAAAATTAATTTTTCAGCTGCTAACCCTCCTAAAAGCACACAAATTTGTTCAAAATATTTTTGTTTTGTTGTGTGATAACTTTCTGTTTCTGGAGCCATATATGTAACTCCCAATGCTCGTCCACGAGGAACAATTGTTATTTTTAAAACAGGATCTGTCATTGGCATTAAATGCCCCATCAATCCATGTCCCACTTCATGATATGCTGTCATTTTCTTTTCAAAATCACTCATTATCAATGATTTTTTTTCTGTTCCCATTACAATTCTGTCTATTGCTAAATCGATATGATGGTTTGTAATTGTTTTTGCTTTTTCTCGTGCGGCAAAAATAGCCGATTCATTCATTAAATTCTGAAGATCTGCTCCAGAAAATCCTACAGTTCTTGCTGATATTTTTTGTAAATCGACTGTTTCATCCAATGGTTTCCCTTTAGAATGAACTTTTAAAATAGCTTCTCTATCTTTTATTGTTGGGTTATTTACAGAAATTTGTCTATCAAATCGTCCAGGACGCATTAATGCATTATCTAAAATTTCAGATCTATTTGTTGCACCAATAACAATAATTCCTGTTTCATTTTCAAATCCGTCCATTTCTGTTAAAATCTGATTCAATGTTTGTTCTCGTTCATCATTTCCTCCCCCCATTCCACTACTTCGTTTTCGTCCAATTGCATCAATTTCATCAATAAAAATAATGGAAGGAGAATGTTTTCGAGCATTTGCAAACAGTCCTCGAACTCGAGAAGCTCCTACTCCCACAAACATTTCTACAAATTCCGAACCTGATATTTGAAAAAATGGAACATGTGCTTCTCCTGCAACTGCACGAGCAAGCAAAGTTTTTCCTGTTCCTGGAGGACCAGAAAGTAATACCCCTTTTGGAATTTTTGCTCCCATTTTTACAAATTGTGTTGGTTTTTTCAAAAACTCAACAATTTCTTCCAATTCATATTTTGCTTCATCTTGTCCTGCTACATCTTCAAATGTCGTATCAGGATTTACCGGTTCCATTCCTTTCTTTTTTCCTCCAAATGGAAATCCACCCATTCCTTTCATTCCTTTCATAGAATATATCATCAATCCCATTATCAATAATAATGGAAGAAAACTTATTAATAAATCTATCCAAAAATCAGCAGGATCTTTTCCTTTTATAACGAGTTTTGTTTCTCCCAAAAAGTCTTTTTCCCAAAATCCCAATTCTTTAAAACTATCTCTATTTCCAATAATTGTTTTCACTTTTTCTCCTGATGAACGCTTTGCTGTTGCTGCATCTCCAGAAAGAGAAATTTCATCAAAATTCTCTGTTTTTTGCTCTGTCATAAATTCAGAGATTGGGACTTCTTTTATTTCTTCGGTAGAAAAAAAATTGAAAAGAAATAACAATGCTACTCCTCCCAAAAGAAATTGCATCCATTGTTCTGGTCCACCCCATTTTCCTCCTCCAATTTTTATAATTTTAATATTTTTCATTCCCATTTTCCCCAGATTTTTTTCCAATTCAGATTCTTCTTTATTGTTATTTTCTTCATTTCTATTCTCATCATTTTCATTTTCTGAACTATTTTCATTGTTTTCATCTGATGAATTATTTTTTTGTTGTTCTTGATTATGTTGATTTATTTTTTTAGCAATAGCATCTGTTTTTTCTTTTGCTTCCCAAAACTCATGTTCTAAAATTTCAAGTTCTTCAAGTTTTTCAAATTCTTCTTGCGAAAATCCATTTTCATATACTTTTGTTGTTTTTTTTATTGTTTTTTTATTCTTTTCTTTTTCTCCCTTTTTCCCTTCTTTTCTTTCTTTTTTTTCTTTTTCTTTTTTCCAATTAGGTATTGTTGGCATGATTTTTGTTAATAATTAATAATATAAAAATAAAAAAATATTTTTTATTTTTTATCTTTTGCAATTGCAATTGCTCCAGATCGTACAATTTCTTTAATTCCAAAAGGAACCATTGTCTCGATAAATTCTTCTATTTTTTCAGGACTATTTGAATATTGAAAAGTAATACTTTTTTCTGTTAATCCCACTATTTGACATTTAAAAATATCTGCAAATTGTAATACTTCTGCTCGAGAACTTCGTGTTGCATTCACTTTGATGAAAAGAGATTCATGCAATACAATTTCATCAGGATCATAATCCCAAACTTTTATAACATTTATAAGTTTATGTAAATGTTTTGTTACTTGAGAACTATCAACATCAGATTCTAATGCAATGGTCATTCGTGAAAAATTATCATCGATTGTTTTTGCTACGGTGAGAGAGTCTATATTAAAATTTCGTCTTCGCAAAAGGGAGACTACTCTATTTAAAACTCCTGGTTTATTTTCAACGGTAATAACAATTATTTTTTGCATAAATATTTTAAAAATAGAAAAAAATATTTTCTTCTTTCATGGTAAAAAAAAAAGAAAAAAAAAGCAATGCAAACATTCAGAGTGAAAGTTCTTTTATTCTGTTGTTTATATATTATTTTTTTGTGATAGATTCTTTATTTTCAAGCATTTCTTTTTTTTCTAAATATGTATTTATCATTTCAATTAAAAAAGAAGAGAACAAGATAAGAAAAGTACCAATAATAAAGATTAATGTTAACGGAAAATCGAAATATAATACTTCAAAAAGAATAACTCCCAAAGGGAATACATTCATTAATAAATAATTTATCAATCCATTACATCGTTTATATGACTCCATTATAAAATATCGTAATAAGAAAATTAATATTCCTAAAAGAAAAAGTGAAATAAAAGTCTCATTCGTTATCTCATCCCAATTATTTATAAAAAAATGTAAAGATGCTGGAAGCAATACAACTCCTAAAATCAACATTAAATAAAGTGTGAAATCTAAAGCACTAAATGTTTGTTTTAATTTAAAATATCTAATAATTAAAAATGTAAAATATACATCTAAAATCATAAGCATCAATGCAAAAATTTCTCCTTTTAAAGAATTTACAGAAAATTCTACAATTTCTTTACTTAAAAAAACTAATACAGAACCTATTGTTGCAACAAAAAACAAAGAAAATGATAAGATTTTCTTTTTAAATATTCCTTTATGATTTGAATAAAATATATAACTTACAATGAGTCCTAAAATTGGTGCCAATGTAAGGTAGAGAGAAGTATGAGATGCTGGAATATAATCGGCACTGAGAAAATAAAAAAGCTCAAATAAAAAATCACAAAAAACAATAAGATAAAATATTTTATTTAAATTGATAGAAACCTCTGTTCGAAACTTTTCTTGTATAGATTTTGAAGATTTCAAGAACTGAAATATAAGAATAGGTAATGCAATAAAAAACCCCGCGACTAAGCAAGCAATGGAAACCATTTGAAAAGTAGGCACTTCTTCCAAAAAATATTTTCCAACAATAGTAAATAATCCAAAGGTTATTATTGACCCCAAACGGAATAAATATCCTATCATTTTATTTCTATTTCGAGCTTTAAATTCATCTTCTGTTATCTGTATTGTTGTGGTAGTCATAATTTGTTTTTTTCTAAAGAATATAATAGAGAAGCCTATAGATACAATAATTGCTAATAGAGGAAAATAAAAATTTAAATGATAGATATCAAGCCCTGCAGCAATGAATAAATATACATAAGATAATGTTACAATAATATTGAGACTAACAACTCCTATAAGTATCCTAATATTATTTCGGATTCCTGAAAAATATTCTGCAATTTTTGAGTATCCTATCGCATTAAAAAATGCAATAAAAAATGCAGAAAAATAGAAAAATATGGGTGATATCTCATTATTCATTTTTTCCATTGTATAAAATATGAGAAAAGAAAGAAAAAGAGGAAAAAGAAAAAAAAATGAAATTTTTACAAGAAACGATAACGGAGGAGAAAATAATATATTTACAATTCGAGGATCTGATTGTAAGTCGGCAATGAATGCATTTTGCATATCTTCATCTTCACTTTCTATAGAGATTGAAGATGATATTCCTGTTGTATCCGATGAATATTCTGCAAAACCGATTGAAATATTATATTTTTCTTTATATTTATTTAATAATTTCGATGTTTTAGCAATGCTGTGAATACGAGAGGAAAAAGAAAATTTTATCTTTTTCTTTCTCCCTTTCTTCAAAAAAGAAAAGCAATTTGAAACACATTGTTTCCACCATGGAATATAAGGTGCTTCATAGTCTAAAATTTCTTTAATTATTTCATTTCTAGAAATTTTTCCTTCTGCAAAAGCAATATAAAAATCTGAAAGAGATGAAAAAGAAAAATGAGAAAGAATATTTATTATATAAGCATTTGAAATTTCAACTCTTGCACATCTATATTCATCAAATATTTTTTGAACTGCTTCTGCTGCATATCTTTTTTTTTCATCTTTTGGTTTTTGAGATAATTTTTCTATTATTTTCTGTCGTGAAAAAGGAGTCTCAACATATTTAATCCATTCAAAATCTATAACTTCCCTATCGGAAAAAATAAAATGAACAATATCGCTATCATTGAGTTTTGTATAAAAAGGTTCTTCTACTCCATTTACAAAACATTGTGAAATCTTTGTAAAAATTTCAGGATAAAAATATATTCCAGCTCCCAAAGCTGTTATATTATGAGGTAAAGAAGCAACCCCTTTTTCTTTTGCATGAATTTTTATTTTTTTTATTAAAATATCCCCTGTGAGATATGAAAAAAATAGTTCAGACTCTTCTTTCATATCTAAAAAAATATCATTATTTAAAAAAGGAAGAATATAATTTTTCTGATAAATGTTTGTAAAAATACCAATATCGTTAGTAATTTTCATTTCTTCTGAAACGATATGAATGCGAATAGCATATGCATTATCTATAACATATGTCGATTGTAATGCTCTATATCCATTTTCTTTCGGATTTGAAATGTAATCTCTTTGTGACTTTTTTTTATATGAAAATTTTTTGGAAAGTTGTGATGAAAGAGTATAACAGTCTTTTTTTGTTGGAACAATTAAACGAATAAAGAAAAAATCTTCATCTGGTGAATGTCTTGAATTATGATGAAGGATAAGAGATGAGGCACTATAAAACTTCGATTCATATGTTATGGGAAACGATGATGAAAGTTTTTCTTGTAAAATATTTATAATATTTTCTGAAAGAGTTCGAGATGAATGTTGTAATTTTTGTAATTTTTTATATTTTTCTTCATGTAAAACACGCATACATGCATTTTCTAGATTTTTTTTCAATTCCCATATCCCAAGCCGTTCAATAGCAGGAATATAAATTTTCATTGTTTCTTCTATTTTTTTTAAGCGTTTTTCAAAACTTTTTTTCCCTTTCAATGTAATGGTGTTATGAAGTCTATCAAAAAGTTTTATAATAAGTGTTCGAGAGTCTTGAGATCCATATAAAAAAAGTTTTTGAATTGTTTGCAATGAAGAATATTCTTTAGAGCTTTTTGTCATATCTAAAGCATTTACTTTACTCATTCCTTCTACTAAAAGGAAAACAACATCTCCAAAATTTCTTTTTATCTCTGTTGCCGTATCTTGTTTTTCACTATCTTCAATTGCATCATGCAACATAGCACCGATGAGAAGAGTTGAATCTGGTTTATATGGAGTCATCAATAATGCAACCAAGAGTGGATGAGTAAAATATGAAACACCACTTTCTCGTTTTTGATGAGCATGAATATCTGCCCCAAAAATAAATGCTTTTTCCAATAATTCTAATTCATTTGTTGAGGAATTATATTTTTGAAAGTTTTTTTTTAATATTTCAAAAAGAAATGCTTCTCCTTTTTTTTCCAATTCAAAAATTGCATCAAAATTGAGAGATGATGAAAAAAAATCTAAAGAATAATGAGAAATGTTGTCTGGTAAATTTTTCATAGGAACACAAAAACATAGCATACTATATAATATATCATACACTATTTTTGTTTTTTCTAAAATGAAAAAAAATTATTTTGCTTGAAATTTTTTCCAATCAGCAGCAAAAGAAGCAAGTCCACTTGTTGTTAAAGGATGAGAAACAAGAGAGTCGAAAAGATGAGGAGGAATAGTTGCAATATCTGCTCCAACTTTCATCGAATCAATTACATGTTTTCCATGTCGAATAGAAGCCGATAAAACTTCTGTTGTAAAATTATATTTCTGAAAAACATCAACAATATCTTTTATTAAAGCAATTCCATCATAGGCAATATCATCAACTCTACCAACAAAAGGAGAAACAAAACTTGCTCCTGCTTTTGCTGCCATTACTGCTTGAGCAACAGAAAAAACCAATGTTACATTTGTTTCAATTCCTTCTTTCGATAATGCCTTCACTGTTTCAAGTCCCGCAGGAGTCATGGGAACTTTTACAAAAATATTTGTATGCCATCGAGCAATTTCTTTTCCTTCTGCAATCATTTCATCGGCACTTGCTTCTGTTACTTCTGCCGAAATTGGACCATCTACAATTTTCGCAATTTCTTGAATTCGTGTTTTAAAATCAACCCCTTCTTTTGCTACTAAACTCGGATTTGTTGTTACTCCATCAACAATCCCCCATTGAGCATATTTTTTAATATCTTCAATATTTGCTGTATCTAAAAAAAATTTCATAAAAATAGTAAGAAGAATAAGAATGATAATAAAGAGATTTCTAAAAAAATAATAACATATTTTTTTTAAAAATCACAAAATTTTTGGAAAAAATATTTTTAATTTATCTTTTTGCAATTCTAAAAACTCTTTTCTTCCCTTTTCATCAGCCATAATTTTTTCTATTTTCTCAAGAAAAATTTTCTTAAAATTTTTATTGCCAATGTTTTTTTTCTGCACAGAAAATTTTTCTCCAAATAGATTTTTTGTTTTCTGCCTGCAGGAAATAGCACAAAAAGGAATACTGCATACAGAGGCAAGAATATTCGCATGTAAACGAGAAGAAATAACACAATCGGCATTCGATATAAAAGCTAATATTTCATCAATAGAGTTGGGGAATATTTTTTCTAAACAATATCTTTCTGCAAATTTTTCATCGTTTGCTTGAAAACTCTGCATTACTAAAAATTGGAACTGATGATTTTTAAATTTTTTTTGTAATATTTTCATTATTATTTTTTCTTCTTCCCTGTTCAAATCTCCTTCTCGCATAGAAATAATAATTTTTTTCTTTTTTTCATCGGTTAAATTTTTATCTTTTTGTAAAAAATTATCTAAAAAAAATGCAGCATCTGATGAAATTTGAATTTTAGAAGGCATTATTCCCCACTGTTCTTTCAATGTTTTCGCCGATGAATTATCTCGAACTGAAAAATATTTAATTTTCTGTAATCTTTTTTTCATTTCATCGGTTGGGAATTTTTGAGGCAATGTTGCAAAAGAAGTTCCCAAACAAAATATTTTTGTTGTTGATGAAAAAAATAACACACATCGTAAATACCAATCCCAAAGATATAATGCTTTTTTTGGACGAGCTTGCCATAATCCGCCACCACCAAAAATTATATAATCACTTTTTTTTATCTCTTGTATTGTTTCTATCCATGAAAATTTAAAAAAACTTTTTATTCCAAACGGCGGTGGAGACACCGATTTTACTCCATGTTCTTTTTGCGTAAATGATGGATTGTGAGAAACAATGGTAATAGAATATTTTGAAATATCTATTTGAGAAAGCATTCCTTTCAAAATGGCTTCATCTCCCCAGTTGGGAATTCCATAATGCCCGAAGATAAGAATTTTTTTTCGCATGAATTTGACAAAATTATTTCAAAGCAATTCTTGTAATATTTTCTAATATTTTATTTTTTTTACTTTCTTCTAAAAAAGAAATGCTTCCATAGGTAATGAAATCTGTTGTTGTAATTCCACAAAAGCCTAAAATCATTTTTTTCAAAAGAGATTTCACAGGAAAACCCATAAAAAAATATAACCATTTTGGAGCATCGTGCGTAATAATTACTTTGGCAGTTTTATCTGTTAAAAATGGAGTTGGTTTACCATCAGAATATTCAAAAGCAAATCCACTTGAAAAAACAGTATCGAAAAAGTTTTTTAAAATAGCTGGCATACTTCCCCACCATAGCGGGAAAATAAATACCAATTCATCAGCTGATGAAATTTTTTCTTGCATTTGTTTTACATTTTCTGGCAGTTCTATTTCTCGAATATTTTCAAAAGAAAGAAACGGTAATATATTCTCTTCATCGTATAAATTGAGAATTTCACATTCATCTCCCTTTGTTTTTTTTGTTCCTTCATATTGTGATGCAATGCTGTGAACAAAACCTTTAGACGATGGTTGAGCAGTAATGATGAGTGTTTTCATTTTTTATATGGGTTATATGTTATATTATGAAGTTATTATTTATTCATTTATACAAGAAATATATTACAAGGAAAAAAGAGATTGTTCCAGAGATAAAAAAAAACTACACTATAAAAAGTCTTTTCAAAAAATATTTACAATTTTTCATGATTTTCTTTCTTATTATTACGGCTCTTTTCATCACTCTTCTTGGTCAATTTCTTCGGTTTGAAGTAGCAGGTGGAGCATTTCTTTTTCTCGATATTTTTTTACCATTCCTTTTTTTTTGTTGGGCAGGAACGCATATAATAAACAAAAAAAACATTTGGACAGAATTGAAAAAATTCCCATTATTTTTTGAAGGATTGCTTGTTCTCATCATTTTCACTTTATCTCTTTTTTTCTCGGCAATTCATTTATCTCTCATAGAAATAGCACAAAGCGGGTTCTATTTATTCCGATATTTTTTTCTTTTTTCCTTTGCTATTGTTGTTTTTCATGAACTGCACACCGATGAAAAAAAACAAATAATTTTTATTAAATCATCAATTCTCATTGCTGTTCTATTGGCAATTCTTGGTTTTATTCAATTGTTTTATTATCCAGATTTTAGAGCTATGGCAGAAAAAGGCTGGGACCCACATATTGGACGATTGCTTTCTACATGGTTCGATCCCAATTTTTTAGGAAGTTTTTTTTCATTTATATTAGTAATAATGGCAGGAATTTTTGGAGTTTTTGTTCAAAAAAAATCTCTTTTTTCTTTTGTATCTTTGAAAAAAAATTATAATAATCAACAATCATATATTTTTATTTTTTGTACTCTCACTCTTCTTATTGCACTTCTCATTACATTTTCACGATCGGCACTTCTAGCATTCATCATTCCCATAGCTCTTATTGGACTTCTCTATTTTAGAACATTGTTACTTGTTGCCGGATTATTCATTATTCTCATTCTTCCTTTTTCTCCTCGAGCAAGTGAAAGAATTCTTGATGGAATTAATTCCGCTGTCTCTGTAGCAGAAACACAAACACTTTTCATGCCAGACCCAACAGCTCGATTACGAGTAGAAAATTTTAAACAGGGAATTTCTTTGGCAGAAAATAATTTTTGGACAGGAATAGGGTTCAATTCTATTCGGTTATATAAAACACAAAATATTCACTCGAGTGGAGGATTTGATAGTTCTCTTTTGACGGTAATGGTAACCAGTGGGATTTTTGGGCTTTTTGCATTTCTTTTTTTCTATTTTTCTCTCGCAAAAAAAGTTTTATGGAACGCCTTACAAGAAAAAAATAGAGTGATAAAAGGAGTGAAAATAGGTTTTACTATTTCACTCCTTGGAATTTTTGCTCAAAGTTTTTTCATCAATTCGCTGTTCTATTCCCTTTTTATGCTTTTTGTTTTTGGATTTATGGGATTAGGACTTACCAAAAGTAAAAAAAACAATACATAAAAAAATAATAGATAGATATATTATCGAAATATTTTTTTTGCCTCATATAAATAACTGGCATCGTCTTGTGAATGAAGTTTTATATCAGGAGAAATTCCTATTTTATGAATAACATTTTGTAATGGAGATCGAAATTCTGCTGTTGTCAATTTTAATGATCCTCGTTTTAGGGTAAATAATGTTTGTGCAATTCCTTTTCCATATGAAGTAGTTCCAATAATTTCCCCTCGTTCATAATCTTGAATACTGGCAGAAAAAATTTCTGATGCACTTGCAGAATATTCATTTTGAAATATTACCAATGGAATATCTGTATAATCATTACTTCCATTTACATAAAAAACTTCTTCTCCAAAATTGGAATATAATCGAACTGCTATCGATCCATCTGGTAAAACCTCTCCCAACATTTCTTGTGCTGCATTCATCAGCCCTCCGGGGTTATATCGTAAATCTACAATCACTCCTCTAATATTACTGTTATCTTTTACATTTTCTTCTAGTGCTTTTCTAAAATCTTTTGCTGTAAAAGATTTAAATGCACGCACTTTAATCCAAACAATGCCATCAACAATTTCAGTTGTTACACTCGATAAATCTTCTATAAATATTTTTTTTCTGATGAATCGTTTTGTGATTTTTTTATTTCCTCGCAAAATGCTAAGACTTGCACTTGTTCCCACTGGTCCTTTGATTTTTTTAGCAATTTCTGAAACAGATAATTCTTGAACATTTTCTCCATTTACTTCAATAACAACATCTCCTACTCGAATATCTGAAATTTCAGCAGGACTTCCATCAAAAACTTGAGTAATCACCATTCCTCCCTCATTTGCCCCTTGAACAACAACTCCCAAACCGGCATATTCTTCATCTTCAAAATCTCCTTCTTCGTTAATATAATTTGTAAATTTTTCCGCTTGTTCAGGAGGAAAATATACAGAATAATCATCATCAAGTGAGTCTACAACACCAGAAACAGCAGCATCTTCCAACTGATGAAGATCTATCTCACCAGTATGCCAATATTGTGTTTCTACTAAATGTTCAACTCGTTGCAATGTTTCAAACTTACTATTTTCATCTCGTTTATTATTTTCTGATGAACTATCTTTTTGAGAATTATATACATATAACATCCATAATGCATCGGTTCGAGAAAGTGGATTATTTGGATATATAAAATTATTTTCATCTCCTTTCAATAATCCCTTTTGAATAGCGACAAGAATAATATTTTTTTCAAAACTTTCGTTTGGTAAATCATTCCACTCTGCTTCCATTCCATTACTATAATCTTGATATAGTGATATTCCTTCAATATCGATGAGAATTTGAACGGCTTGCAATCGAGTAATTTTTTTATTTTTTAAAAATTTTTTATCTTTTTCAAACTGATGCAATGCTCCCAAAACATAGGCATTTGAAACATATTCAGAAATGGGTTCATCTGATGAAATGTCTATAAATGGAGTTTTTGCATCGGAAAATTGTAAAAGGTTTATTTCAGAATTATTTATAACCCATCGTAAAAAATCACCTCTTCTTGTCGATTTATATCCATAAAAAGGAGAAGAGAGTTCTTTTTGAGAAAAAACTTTTTTTGCTGTTTCTTCAATAAAAGCTTCTTCTTTTGGTGAAAATGCTTGAGCGTTATTTTGAAAGAGAAAAACAAATGGAGTAGATAACGCAAAAAAAACAAAAATTTGTAATAAAAATCGTGGAATAGAGAACATAGGGAACATGGAAAAAAAGATGGGAGAAAACATAAAGAATAGAGAAATAAAAAATAAAACAAATAAAAATCTCTATAAAACTGTATGAGTGTATA
>CAMZLA010000106.1 GCA_947311665.1 uncultured Candidatus Altimarinota bacterium
ATATGAAGATAGGGGGTGGTAATATTTATTGTATAAATTGTTATTGATATTTTTAGAAAAAAAATGAAAAATGTAAAAAGAATAGATGAAAATAAAAAAATAATATTGTTATTGTTTTTATTTCATATTGCAATAATTGCTATTTCTAATTATTTGGTTCAATTTCCTCAAATTGCATTTGGAATAGATTATACATGGGCAATGTTTACTTTTCCGCTTGTTGTATTGGCGACAGACCTCACTATTCGATTAACAAATGCATGCAATGCTCGAATGATTGTTGCTTTAGCATTCATTCCTGCAATTGCTATTAGTATTTATTTAGCAGATTGGAGAATTGGACTAGCGAGTGGAGTTGCATATTTTATAAGTCAATTTTTAGATATTTTTATTTTTAAAAAAATAGCAAATATATTTTCTAGATGGTGGATTGCACCAGCAATATCAACTGTTTTTGCAAATATTGTAGATACATATACTTTTTATGCTATTGCATTTGAAAAAGGATCAGATGAATATATGGCAGAAAATTGGGTGCACATTGCTAATACTGATTTGATATTTAAAATAATTATTTCTTTTATAATTTTTCTACCATTATATAAATTATTATTAATATTTTTAGAAAAAAAAATAAACAGATAAAATATTTATGTTGAAAAAATATTTGTTAAAAATTTTTCCCAAAATTTTTCACTGAGTGGGCATTCAACTTTTCTTTCTAAATGACACTGAATGCCATATACATTTTTTTCATACTCAATAATATATGGCATGTTTTCAGGGCCGTTTGCAATTACTTTTGCTGTTTTGGGTACTTCAGATATATATTGTCCATGATTTGCATATGAAATATATGCCTCTCCTTCATTTGTAATGAGGGGAACATTTCCTTTGAAATATTTTTCATGCTGTGAAACTTTCCCTCCATAAACATCGGCCAATAACTGATGTCCAAAACACACACCAATAATAGGAGAATGTTTTTTCTGTATAATATTTTTCAAAATATTTTTTTCTTGCTCAATCCATTTTTCATCATCATCAATATTATATGGAGAACCAGAAATAATTATTCCTGTAAAATTTTGAGAAATAATTTTACTAAACTCTTGTGTAGAAATTTTTTCTGCAGAAATAACAGTCCATTCAATTTTATTTTTTTGAAATCTTGTAAGATTTTTTAAATTTTTTTCTGCTGTTTCTCTAAATTTGTTCCAAGGAATACCTCCTGTATAAAAATTCTCATTTTTATGATGTGCTAAATTTGAAATAAGTAAAAATTTTTCTATTTTCATTTTTTTTATATGATATAAATTTTTTTCATTTTTTTCTTAATGAGAATTTGAAAAAATATGGATTTTTGCGGTTATTAATCTTGTTGAAATATTAGCAGTAAAGCAATTAAGAAAGTAGAATACCTGAATATTCTCATTTTTGTAAGTTTTCCTTAATACTTCCTTTCAAGTTCTTCTTCAAGTTTTCTTTTCCAATTTTTCCATTCTTCATCAGTTTTGTTATTTTGAACAAATGTATTTTCCATTTTATTTTTTAATGTTTCTATTTCTTCTAAAGATTTTTGAAGTAAAACATAGTCTGATGGATTTGCTCTATTTGTAGAAATTTTCCCAATAATTCTTTCTAAATCTGATATTTGAGAAAAAGAATTTTTTAAAGAATTGAGTAATTGAGAATTGTTGAGAAGAGATTCTATTTGTGCATTGCTTTTTTCTATTGGTGGTTTAGTCCCAAAGGGTTGTAACATTCGTTCTTGTAAATGTCGAGATCCCATTGCTGTTTTTGTATAATTAATGTTTTTATGCAGTCCATTTTTTTTATCTCCATCTGTTGAATAAAAAAGTTCTAAATTTCTTATTGTGTCATTATCAAGAGATAAAATATTTTTTGTTGTTTTATATGCAACTCCAGAAATATGGGAAAGATTTGTTTTTTGTGTTTCTTCTAAAAAAGAGCAAAGTAATGCAACCGATGAAATGCAAAGAGGTTTATTTTCTATTCCAAAGGCTTTTAATGTTTGGACTTTAAAAAAATTAATGCAAAACAATTCTGGATCGTCAGGTAAAAAATGACGAGAAAGACTTCCAGAAAAATAATTGAAAGCATGGGAGTGTTCCTTAAATTGATCTGGGCATAATAAAACTTCAGAAACTTCTCTCATTGTAATTTCTTTACTTGCTTCATTTATAGAATTAAATTCTTGAACAAAACATTCTCCAGTAGAAAGTTCTGCAAAAGAAACGGCAACTGTTTTTTCATCAGAATAGAGACTTGCAATAAAATTCGATTTTCCTGCTTCAAGAATATAATCTGAAAAAGTTGTTCCAGGGGTTACAATTCTTACAATTTTTCTCTCGACAATACCTTTTTCTTTGGGATCTGAAACTTGCTCGGCAATAGCAACTTTTTTTCCTGCTCGAGTAAGTTTTGCAATATATTTTTCTGCTGCTTTAATAGGAAATCCACACATTTTCGTTTGGTTCTCCGATTTTTTATTTCGTGTTGTAAGAGAAATTTCTAAAATTTCAGATGCAATAATTGCATCTTCATGAAACATTTCATAAAAATCTCCCAATCGAAAAAAAAGAATATTGTCTCCTGCTTCTTTTTTTAACGCATTCCATTGCCGTTCCATTGGAGTTTCTGACATCTGTATATAATAAAATATTTATCAATAATCTATTATAATATTACCAAATAATGTTACTCTTGAAAAATATATATATTTTTGATATAATATTCTGATAATATTATTATTTTATAAAATGAAAAATAAAGAACATTTATATGGAGCAGGAATTTTATTATTTCTTATATTTTCCTTTATTGCAGGAATTGTTTTTATTTCAGCATGGGTTTCGGCAGAAGAGGAGCAAAATACTGTTCAGGGTATTACAATTCCAGAAGAGTTATCATCAGGAGATGTTTTACCTGCTGTTGAATGGAATAAAGTTCGTCAAGCCTTGATAGATTTAAATAATAAAACAGGAGAAATTAATATTGGGAAAGATGGGAAAATGGGAGTTGGATTAAATGGAGAAAAACCTGAAGAAGACTTACATATAAAAGGGACAACATATGCCGATGCCAATATTCTTTTGGAAGATGGTGAAGCAGAAAGTAATAAATGGAGTATTGGAGGGGGAGAAAAATTTTATGTTGCAAAAGTTATTGGAGATTTAGCAAAAGATGAAGATAGAAAAGATACTTTAAAAGATGGACTTACTATTGATGGAGAAACATTAAATGTTGGAGTTCGTAACCATGATCCAAAAGTTCCTTTGCATGTTGTAAAAGGTGATACACCAATTACAGGGCGAGAATATTCTCCATCTAAAACAGTTATCATTGAAAATAGTGTAAATGAAAGAACTCGTGAGTTCCCAAAAGAAGAAGATGCAGAAAATAATTTACTATCTCTTGTTACACATGATAAACGAGGTCAATCTGGAGTACAATTTGCAACAGGAGAAAATGATGGATGGCATGGGTGGTTAGGTTTTTTTAATGAAATTGAGCATAAAAAACTTCAGTTTTTTGATAAAGATTCTGAAGAGCGACACATTATGCTTTCTGCAAATGGACCAAATGAATTTCAAGAAGCAGTTAAAAATTCTTTTTTTGTAAATAGTGAAGGAAATGCTGGAATGGGGACAGATAAACCATTTCATAAATTTCATGTTTTTGAAGTTCCCAGTGAAGTTGCACCAGAGATTTCAGATCCTCGATTTAATATTCAAACTTCTTTTGTTTCTGAAACACAGCAAGGTGATGCAAATATTGGAATAGCAGTAAATAATAATAGTGCAACTTCTCGAATACAATTTTCAGATGAAGATTTGAATGATTCGGGGGGG
>CAMZLA010000107.1 GCA_947311665.1 uncultured Candidatus Altimarinota bacterium
AACGATAATTCTGTAAACTCCCCTCTTGTCATTATTTCATTTTCTATTTCATAATCTGTAATAATTTTCTGAGGCTTTATGAATTTTTTAAAATCTTTATAAATTTCTGTCATTTTTTCTTCTGTTTTTGCACTTGCTTCTACTCCAATTTTTGTAAGAGATAAATAGAGTGCGAGTGCTTCATCTGTTTGAACTTCTAAATCTCCTTCCAATTTATTTTCAATATTTACATATATATATTTTTTTTCTTTTGCTGTTTCTATATATGGAACAGACCAATCGCTATTGTCAATATCTGCAACTGATGAAATGGAAGTCTTTTTTATTTTTTTTCCTGTAACGAGAAGAGATATTTTTATTGCTTCTTTTCTTGTAATTGCTGCATCTGGAAAGAATTTTCCATTTTCTCGTCCAGAAACAATATTCATACATTCTAAAATTTCAATATTTTTTCTATTCTTATTCCCTGTAATATCTGAAAATTGAGAAGAACATTTATTTGTTTCTGCTTCTTTTGCAAGTTTTGCAATTTCCTCAGAAAGAGTTGTAACTGTTATCTTTTTTTCTTGTTCTTCTTTTTCTTGCTCTTTAGCTTCTTTTTCTTTTGCTATTTGTCCAATTGTTTTAAAATTTTCTGGATATGGAATTATGGTTGGAAGTGGAGAATTTTTTGAAGCAATATTTTGTTCTTCGTCTTGTACTTCATTCATTCTTTCAATTTCAAAAGTTGAAAGAATGCTTGCATATTCTCTGTTTCTATATGTTTCTTGTCGCAATTGTTCTACAACAAGCGGATCACTTCCTCCTCTTTTGTTTTCATAAACGCATTGGTTATTTATCATTGTGCATGTGTTTGCTGATGAATTTGATATAACAACCTGAGAATATGCAGAAGATGCGGTGAATAAAACTCCTATTATAACACTTGTGAGAGAGGAGAGAAAAAAATATTTTTTTTGAAAAATGTTTGCCATATATAAAGAATGTAAAAATGTTTTATAGTCGTATATTACTTTACATTTATTATTTATTTTTTCAAGAAACATCTCTTTACTTTTTTTGTTTGATATTGTGGTAAAATATAAAAAAGACAGTGCTATATCACTGTCTTTTTTGTCTATTCTGTCTGTCGAAGTTGTCTATCTTGTCTCTTCTGTTTTTTTATAAAAGCCTTTGTTCTTCACCTCTCCAGAATATTCTTGCCCAGCTTTTTGTGTCGCCAACTCGTCCATCTCCCAGAAAAACACTTTCTGTTTTTTCCAGTCGTCGCAACTCTTTTTCAAATCGATATACGGCTCGTGGCATTGCAAATTCTTCAAAATCGCTTCTGTACAATTTTCTTCTTTCTGATAAAAATGGGTTTTTTGTTGGATCGAACATGGGTTTCATTATCATCAATTCTGTAAAATTGAAATCTTCTGGTCGAACAATATCGAGATATCGAGGGGTCGCAATGAAAATTTTAGGGTTTTCGCTTGCAAGTTTTACTCTTATTTTCCCAACGCTTCCTGCACCTTGTGCCAAAACACGATAATCAGATTGAGAAGTTTTGATATATTCTCTCATTTCTTGAGAAATTTCATCGCATATTTTTTTTGAATTTACAGAAAATAATATATTTTTTCCTGTTTCCATTTTTTTTACCAGAAAAGGAATGCTTTCTTTTGCGGTAATTGTTCGTTTTACAGAGGGAACAGAGAAATGAGTAAATTTCTCTTTTTCATGAGGAATATCTATTACTGTTTCTGGAAGAGGAAAAGAAAATAATATTTTTTCATCATATCGTGGAAAACTTGATCCCATGACCAAAATATTTTTTTCTAAAATATTACCTGCATATAGAGAAATATCTATGGGAGTCGCAGAAAATGCGAGTTCATTATCTGGAAATAAATCGATGCAATAAAAGAAATTATTATCTATTTCAGAACTAAAAAACATTTTCCATTGTTTTTGAATATTTTCTGGCATTTCTTCAATAATATTTTTTCCATGCATCCACAATGCAGGAAATTCATCAATATTTTTTGCTTGAGAATATGGAATGGGGAGAGAATATTTATTTTCTCCTTTTGCTTTTCGTAAAATTTGAGAAATTTTTGCAAGAAGAATATCCCATTCTTTTGCTTTCTCATTCATATCTTCTTGTTTTTCATTTGTTTTTTCATCTTCTCTCCATCTATTCGTAAAAATTTTTGTCGTATGACTACTGGTCAATAAATCTTCTATTCTATCCCCTTCCAATGCGATTATTTGAATATTTTTTGGAACAATATTGTAATAGGAAAAAGGAAGAAAAAGAGATGAATAATTTTTTGGCAGAATATTTTCTGTTATTTCCGTTATTTCTTTATATAAATTTCTGGCAACAATTGCTTCTTCTCTCATAAATTTTAGCGCATATTCCTGATGTAATTCTTTTGCACGCATTGTTTTGCAATATACAAGAGTTTCTTCTCTGTTTTTTTTCTCTTTTTTTGTAAATATTTCCCATTTTTTTTCATCAAATTCTTCAGATGCACTGTTGAGAAATATAATATTTTCATGTTTTTTTTGTAGAAAATCAAAAAATTCTTGATATTTCATCTTTTTATCATCTGGATAGAGAAAAACAAGTGGTTTTTTATTTTTTCTATATTCTTCAATGAAAACATCTATATTTCGGTCTGGAAGAGATGTTTCCCAAAAAATAGATTTTTTTTCTTCTGTTGGTGTTTGAGACATAATTTCTAAAACTTCTTCAAATATTTCATTTTTTTCATTCCATTGTTGTTCAAAAGGAGGAAATGTTGGTTGTGGAATTTTATTTTTGAGTAAAATTTCTTTCTTTTTTTCACAACTTCTAAAGAAATATATTTCTGGAAATTGTACAATATCTAGTTTTGTATTGATGAAATCATAGAATTGTTGTGAGAAATTATGAGTCCAAAAAATTTCCATTACTTCATAAAATCCAATATTTGCTTCTACATCACTCATTGCTCTGTGGGCATTGTCATGCACAAGTCCATATTTTTCGGCAAGAACTTCAAGTGCATGGCTTTCTTCTTCTCTTCCCATTACCAGCAGAGAGAGAATAAATGTATCAATTTCTTTTTGTGGAACATTGAAATTATTCGCTTTCAAAAATCCCGTATCGAATGAAATATTGTGTCCAATAATAATATCGTCATCTTGTAAAAATTGTTCCAATTCTTCTTTTGCTTGAGAGATGGGTATTCCCTCTTTTTTGCACATTTCTGGAGTTATTCCTGTAAGGCTTTGTACAAATTTTGAAATTTCGACACTTTCGTCAATTTTGACAAGAGTTTCATATTTGTCTACAATTTTTTCTCCGTCCCATCGGGCAGCGGCTATTTCTAAAATAGCATCTTTTTTATTATCAAATCCTGTTGTTTCTAAATCGAGAAAGAGAAGCATTTTTTATGAGTAAAAGTATGAATATTCTATTGGAAATTTCTAAAAAAGTCTTTGTAAAACTTTGTTAAAAAATGTTTTCATTCCATTCTTTTTTGCATACCACATGGCATTTTTTAGAAAAGAAAAAAGAGAGGTCTGTTTCAGTGGTGTCAAAATTGTCTTTTCTGGCGAACTGATGAAAGAAAGCAGTGGTTGTAGTACCTTTTCAGAAGAGTAGACAAGTGTCGACATCTCTTGTCCACTTTGGCTTATTTTAGCTCTTTCTTCAGTAGACAACAGAGACATTTTTATAATTGCATCTGTCAATTCTTCACTATTTTCATTTTCAACACATATTCCTGCTCCATAGTCCCCTATTTCTTCTGCAATTTCACTTCCTCCTGTTGTAATAACAGGAAGTCCAAATTTGAGCATTTCATTTATTCTATTTCTCGCGCCTGTTTCTGTTTCAATACATAAGAAATCAGCATTAATTCCTGCATCAGATTCTTCATATATTTTTTTCATATCGCTTGTTTCTATCCACCCAAGAAAAATATATCGTTCTTTGTGCTGTGATGAAGCAATATATTGTTTAAATCGTCCAAATGTATCATCGGCAACATTTGTAATTGCTCCACCAGTTGAAACAAAATAGAGAGTAGACACTTTAGACATGGCATTGTCTACTGCTTCAAAGAGAGTTTTTTCATCAACCCAATTGTTATATCCTCCTACCCAGCTTATAACAAAGGCATTTTCTGGAACTTTACTTCCTCTGAATAATTTTTGTGAACAGCCTTGAGTTTCGACACTTTCGCCAGACAATGTAGACACTTTTTTTGTGTTTTTGTCGAAGTTGTCTATTTCAAAAAACTCTGTGCAATTGGGAAAAGCAAAAACTTTTTCTTCATGAAAATTTTCAATTTGAATATATCCCAAACTGACAAGTTCGCCAATTGTGGCGAACTTCTGAGGGCTTGATACAGTGCTTATCTTGTCGGCAGTAGACAAGATAGACATTTCTTGTCGCCATGCATTTGCAAAATGAACATTGGTTTTTTCTGCAAATCCTCGAGCTTGTGCTTCTGCCATAATCCAACCATTGAGATCTGCCCAAAATGGAATGTTTTTTGGGCAGATTTCACTGGCAATAAATGATGGAAATGTATTTACTCCTACAATTACATCAGGTTTGAGTGTTTGAATAATTTTTATTATTTTCTTTTTTAGGTTTTTATCATGTCTATGTCCTCGAATAATATCCCAATTTCCTCCATTTTCTCTGTTCTCTCTGTTTTTTTCATCATCAGGAATTTTTGAATTATTGTGAATGCAGAACAGCACTCCATTATGCCCTGCTTTTTTTATAGGCTGGAAAAATTGATGAGTACGAAGTCCTGCTGCTTCACGAATCCCCTCTTTGTCGTTTGGCAATGGTCCAGATCCAATGATAAGAATTTTTTGTTTCATAAAAAAAGTGAGATTATTTTTAATGTTTTTTTATCATAACTACTATAGCATTATAGAGCGAATAATGAGATACTTTTTATACTATTTTATTATAAGAATGTTATGATTTCTCTTTATAATACCCTTTCACGAAAAAAAGAACTTTTTATTCCTACTGAAAAAGGAAAAGTAAAAATTTATTCTTGTGGTCCAACAGTATATAACACCGTGCATATCGGAAATATTAGAGCTTTTATTTTTGCAGATTTATTACAGCGGTGGTTTCGCTTTGGTGAGAAATTGGAAACGCAATGGGTTATGAATATTACCGATGTCGATGATAAAACAATTAGAGATTCTAAAGAATTATATAAAAATTTAGAACCAAAGGAGGCGTTGCAGAAATTTACAGAAAAATATACAGAAATATTTTTTGATGATTTGAAAGTAGTCAATGTAGACAAAAAACATTTTTTGTCTATTCCTCGTGCAACCCATTATATAGAGGAAATGCAAGGTTTAATTCAAAAAATAGTAGACAATGGCTATGCATATGTCGACAATGGTTCTGTCTATTTAGATGTTCAAAAATATAGAAAAAATAATGAATATGGAGAATTGGTTCATCTCGATTTTGACAACATGGTGTCTACATCTCGTGTCGAAGATGACGAATATGAAAAGTCTTCTGTGAATGATTTTGTGCTTTGGAAAGCGAAAAAAGATGGTGAGCCGTCTTGGGATTTTGAGATGACAACTTCGACAAAAAATGGCGAAAGTGTCGAACCTTCAAAAAAAGATGAAAAAAATGAAAAAAGTAATACAATTCAATTATCTGGTCGTCCAGGTTGGCATATTGAATGTTCGGCAATGAGCAAAGCTCTTTTTCCAGATTTTCCTTTTGATATTCATACTGGTGGAATTGATTTATGTTTCCCGCATCATGAAGATGAGATATGTCAGGCTCGTGCGGGATATGGACAGAAAACAGCAAATTATTGGCTTCATAACGAGCATTTAATGGTGGAAGGGAAAAAAATGAGCAAATCTCTTGGAAATTTTTATGTGCTTGCCGATTTAGAAAAAAAAGGATTTAGTGCTGAAGTTGTCCGTTTTTTTCTGGTTACCAATCATTACAGAGGAAAAGTTAATCTTTCTGATGAATCATTGAAGTCTTCTGGTGTTATGCTTGAAAAAATAAGAAAATATGAAGGCATTATTTCCTCTTCATCAGAAGAAGAAAGGTCTATTGATAAAAGTGTTATTCATCAGTTTCGTTCAGATTTTTATGAAGCAATGCGAGATGATTTGAATGTTGCCGTTGCTATTGCAAAATTTTATTCTTTTATGAAAGAATGTGCTTTGAACAAGGTGAAAGATGAGTGTAAATTGTTTTATGTCGAAACTGTCGAACTTGTCGAAAATGTGCTTGGGGTTTCTTTTCATCAGCAGAAAAAAGAGATTTCTGATGAAGTGAAAAATTTGGTACAACAGCGAGATGTTGCACGACAAGAAAAAAA